>JAQBUJ010000389.1 GCA_027623845.1 Pseudomonadota bacterium | reverse complement strand
TAAAGCGGTTCGGCGTGACGGGATGCGGACGCTGCATTGGTGGTATCCGTCACGCGCCCCAGCCTCAGGTGTAGGCCCTGGATCAAGTCCAGGGATGCGGATGCTCAATGCGGCGCAGATCCTTCGCATTCGGCGCGCCCTATCCCGCCGCCACCTCCGCCAAGAACAAGCTTCGGCGGCTGATCGGGCACGGACCGGATCAGCAGGCTGGCGGCGTCAGGACGGCTCGGTGATGGTGACGTCATCGCCGCGGGCGATCGCGCCGCCGTCCACCACCCGCGCATAGACCCCGCAATCGGTGTGGCCATAGGCCAGTTGCATGCTGCGCGGCAGGGTCAGGTCACGGGCGCCGCTGCTTGGATCGACGTTGGTGGCGGCGCAGCGACCGGTGCGTTCTTCGACCCGCAGCGTTGCAGCGCCAATCTGTATGGTTTTGCCGACCCACTCCAACTCATGCCTCGGTTCCAGGCCGTCGATCAGGATGTTGCCGCGAAACCGCATCGGGTCCACCGACCGACCGACCACCCGGTCGAGATCGCGGACCGAGGCGAGGTTGATGATCGACAGGAAGGGCTGTTTGGTATCGGAAAACGGCTGGCCCCGACATTCGATCAGTTTCGGCTGACCCCGCGCCTGGGTTCCCATATAGGCGGCGAAGAACTGTTCGATCACCGCGCGACCGGTCGGCTCGGTGATTTGGCCGCGACTGACCCGGCGGCCGTTGCGATGGATGCTCAGCAGACCGGTATCGGGATCGAAACTGGTGTTCAACGTCGCCAATTTTTCATTGGCCATCACTTGTAGGAAAAAGCCCTTCGGCATCCATTCCGGGTTGGCTGGGTCAAGGCGCTGGGCGCCGCCATGGGCGATGGCGAATCTTCGGTCGTGGGGGATCGCCTCGCCCGCCCGCAGGTCCACCTGCTCCAGCGACTCCGCCGAGAGCCCCTTGACGGGGTAGCGATACAGGGCTTGAACAGAAACAGTCATGATGCCCCAACCTGATCAGTCGCCCTGATCCTGTCAACCGAGCCTTATGCGCCACGGCGGTGCGGCAACCATCTGAAATCGATTGAATTTTCGATCCCGCTGCTTGTGTTGCAGATTAGGCACACTATATCTGATTTGAGCCGGGGCGGATGCCACAATCAGGGTCCGTCGCCCGGCTCCGAGGACTTTGTCTTCGGCTCGCGCTAGCATGGCCGAAGGCGAGACCAACCTGGGCGCCGCCGATCTCCGGGGTGCTGTAATTCATACCGGCGATCATCGCGGTAGGTAAGGGAGGCTGGACAGTGGAATTCGAGAAATTTTCAGAACGCTCGCGTGGATTTCTCCAGGGCGCGCACATGGCGGCCCAAGGCAGCAATCATCAGCGCCTGGAGCCTGAGCATTTACTGAAGGTTCTGCTCGACGACAAGGAAGGCATGTGCGCCAAGCTGATCACCCAGGCCGGCGGCGATCCGAGCATGGCGCTGATCGGCGTCGAGGCGGAACTGGCCAAATTGCCCAAGGTCGAGGGTAGCGGCGCAGGCCAGGTTTATGCCTCCGGTGATTTCACCCGGGTGGTGCAGCAGGCCCAGACGCTCTCTGAAAAAGCCAAGGACTCCTTCGTCACCGTAGAGCGTTTGTTGCTGGCGTTGGTGATGGCCCCCAAAACCCCGTCGGCTCGGATCCTCAAGGATGCCGGGCTTAACCCGCAAGCGCTCAACGGGGCGATCAATGAATTGCGCAAGGACCGCAACGCCGACAGCGCCACCGCCGAGAACAGCTATGACGCGCTGTACAAATACACCCGCGACCTCACCAAGATGGCCCTCGACGGCAAACTCGACCCGGTAATCGGTCGCGACGAGGAAATCCGCCGGACCATCCAAGTGCTCTCGCGGCGCACCAAGAACAACCCGGTGCTGATCGGCGAGCCGGGGGTCGGCAAGACCGCCATCGCCGAGGGATTGGCGCTGAGGATCGTCAATGGCGACGTGCCCGAGACCCTGAAGGACAAACGGCTGCTTAGCCTGGATCTCGGCGCGTTGATCGCCGGCGCCAAGTTTCGCGGCGAGTTCGAGGAGCGGCTGAAGGCGCTGCTGCAGGAGATCACTCATGCCGAGGGCGAGGTGGTGCTGTTCATCGACGAGTTGCACACCCTGGTCGGCGCCGGCGCCGCCGAGGGCTCGATGGACGCCTCCAACATGCTGAAACCGGCGTTGGCCCGAGGCATGCTGCACTGCATCGGCGCCACCACTCTGGATGAATATCGCAAACATATCGAGAAGGACGCGGCGCTGGCCCGGCGCTTTCAGTCGGTGGTCATCAGCGAGCCCGGCGTCGCCGAAACGATCTCGATCCTGCGCGGCCTGAAGGACAAATATGAGCTGCATCACGGGGTGCGGATCACCGACAGCGCGCTGGTCTCCGCCGCCACCCTGTCGAACCGCTACATAACCGACCGGTTCCTGCCCGACAAGGCGATCGATCTGATGGACGAGGCCGGGTCGCGGCGGCGGATGGAGATCGATTCCAAGCCCGAGGAAATCGATGAGCTTGACCGCAAGATCCTGCAATTGCGGATCGAAGAGCAGGCGTTGATCAAGGAACCCGACAGCGCCAGTCGTGAACGCCTCGACAAGTTGCAGGACGAGTTGTTCGGCTTGGAGGAAAAAGCCAGTGAGCTAACGGCGCGCTGGAAGGCTGAGAAGGATACGGTTTCCAGTACCCAAAAGGTGCAGGAAAAACTCGATGAAGCGCGCCATGAGCTGGAGGTCGCCCAACGTCAGAGTAACTACGAGCGCGCCGGCGAGTTGATGTACGGGTTGATCCCTGATCTTGAGAAAAGCCTGCATCAGGCGGAGACCGACTCCGGTAACAAGATGGTCGTGGAGGAGGTCACCTCCGAGGATATCGCCTCGATCGTCTCGCGCTGGACCGGAATCCCGGTCGACAAAATGTTGGAGGGCGAGCGCGATAAGTTGCTCTCCATGGAAGCGGCGCTGCATGACCGGGTCATCGGTCAGCATGAGGCGATTGCGGCTGTCTCCAACGCGGTGCGGCGCGCCCGCGCCGGCTTGCAGGACCCGAACCGGCCGATCGGCTCGTTCCTGTTCCTCGGCCCGACCGGCGTCGGCAAGACTGAATTGACCAAGGCGTTGGCCGAATTTCTGTTCGATGATGAGCAGGCCATGGTCCGCATCGACATGTCCGAATACATGGAAAAGCACTCGGTATCGCGGCTGATCGGCGCGCCTCCCGGCTATGTCGGCTATGACGAGCGCGGCGCCCTGACCGAGGCGGTGCGCCGCCGGCCCTATCAGGTGGTGCTGTTCGACGAGATCGAGAAGGCGCATCCCGATGTCTTCAACGTGTTGCTCCAGGTTCTTGACGACGGGCGGCTGACCGATGGCCAGGGCCGGGTCGTTGATTTCCGCAACACCTTGATCATCCTGACCTCCAATCTCGGCGCCGACCATCTGGCGGCGCAGCCGGACGGCGCTTCGGTCGAGGACGTGCGCGAGACGGTGATGGAGGTGGTGCGCCAGGCGCTGCGTCCGGAATTCCTCAACCGGCTTGACGAGATCCTGCTGTTCAGCCGGCTTGACCGCTCTGACATGGCCGGCGTTGTGACCATTCAGCTGGCCCGACTGCGGGCGTTGCTGGAGGACCGGAACATCGAGCTGACATTGGATCAAGCGGCCCTGCAATGGCTCGCCGATGCCGGCTATGACCCGGTCTATGGCGCCAGGCCGCTAAAGCGGGTGATCCAGCGGGCGCTGCAAAACCCGCTCGCCAACAAGATCCTGGAGGGCGGCATCGCCGATGGCAGCTCGATAACCGTCAGCACCCGCGACGGCACGTTACTGATCAATGGCGAGGCCGCAGCCGGCGGCGCCGAGCGGCAAATCGAAGCGGCGGAGTAAGGTTGACCGGGGCCGGCGAAATCAACCCGGCGATATCAGCCCGTGGTATCGCCTTGTGGTATCACCCGGCGGATTATTGCTTGCCGGCCCCGGCCAAACCACAAAGCCTGTCCTGTTGCCAATCCGGGGCTGCTACAATTTTCGCCTGCTTGGCCTACCCAGCCCAGCCTGGCGAATCAGCATGAGGACAAAACAATGAACGTAGCTGACTTGGTTTCGCGGTTTACCGCCGCCGTGGCGGAAGAACCGGGCGAGTATGCCCATAAGGCGGCGGTTCAGGTGATGAACGAGCTTAAAGGCGACCTGGACGGGGTC
>JAQBUJ010000388.1 GCA_027623845.1 Pseudomonadota bacterium | reverse complement strand
ATGAACCGCCAGCGCCACTTGTCCTCCAAATCACCGAGATGATGCAGGAAACCCTTAAAGGTCAGCCAACGATAGGGCTGGATCACCTGCGGGCTTTGCCGGCGGCTGAACAGCATGACCTCCGCTGCGCCTGCCTCCAAGGCCGCGCCGGCATTGTCGAAAGCCGAGGCGCCAGCGCCGAGCACCGCGACCCGGCGGTCCTTCAACGCCACGAAATCAATATCGGCGGCGGCATGCGCCCGCCTCTCAAGCGGCAAGGCTTCGACCGCGGGCGGCATCCACCAGCTCCCCATTCCGTCCTGGCCGGTGGCGAGCACGATTTTGCGGGCATGAACCAGACGGCGGACGCCACTCGCCAATGTTAGAAGCTCTACCGCCAGCAGATCGCCCGCCGGCTCGATCGACATCACTTCGGTGCCGTTCTCAACCTCAAGACCGACCATGTCGCGCACCCAGAGCAGATAGCGGCCCCAATCCTCGCGAAGAATCAGCGGAAGGTTGTCCCAGCTCTCCTGGCCGTACCGGGCGACATGCCAGGACGGGTAGGCTAGGCTTGGGATGTCCAGGTCCGGGCCGGTGTAATCCTTCGGGCTGCGCAGGGTCGCCATGCGGGCATAGGTCAGCCACGGCCCCTCGGCGCCGCGCTCGGCCCGGTCGACGATCAGGATATTGTCCACGCGGGAACGCTTGAGTCCGAAATCCGTGGCGATACCCGACTGCCCGGCGCCGACGATCAGCACATCAAACGCCTCGCCCTCATCCGGCGCTGGCCGCGGCGTCAGCCATGGCATTTTCGGATGGTTGATCAGCGCGAGATCGGCACGGACCCGGGCTTCGAGCGCGGCCAGGCCGGCGCCGTGGTCTTGGTCGCCAGGGGTGGTCAGGACGGCACCTCGATCCGATAGACCCGAGATGCCGTGCCGCTGAACAAATCAGTCTTTTCGGTGGCGCTGGTGCCGCTTGCCAGTTTCTTGCAGGCGTTCCAGTAGACCGGATAGCTGTACGAGCCCTTGTCGACCGGAAAGTTACTCTCGAACATGCAGCGGTCGGCGCCAAAGGCCTCGATGCAGGCGTCGATATACGGGCGCCAGGCCTCGGCCAGCCGGTCGGAACTGGGTGGGTCCGCATGCTCGTGGAAGTCATAGCCGTTGATCCGCATGCCGAGGCCGCCGGTCTTCACCGTGACGTTGTCGCAACCCGCGAGCTCTTGGATCGAGGCTTTCCAGGTGGCGAAAACCGCGTCGGTTTTGCCTGCATATCCGCCGATACCGAGCGGCCCGCCGCAATGATCGAGGATGATAGACGTGTCCGGAAAGGCGCGGGCGAGATCGGTCAATTGCGGGATCTGAGGATGATAAAGCCAAGCGTCGAAGGATAGGTCGAGCTTGCCAAGTTCGGCGAAACCGGCGCGGAAGCCGGCTTGCGAAAACAGATCCTCCGGCACCGAATAGCCGGGGTTCATCAACCCGGGATCAGCGTCCCAGGAACTGATATGGCGGATACCGCGAAACCTGCCGCCGCCAGCGATGATATGCGCCTCCAGCACCGGGCGTACCGCTGTGCCCAGGGTGAGGTTGGCGTGGCCGACAATGCCGGCGCACATGCGCTGGGCGCCGTAGAGCCCGCTGGCGCCGACGGCGGCGACACCGTTGACGAATTCGGTTTCACCTACCGGCATCATCGCTTCCGGCCCATCGGCACGGTGCATCGAGCGACACTGTACGAAGACCGTGGCCGCAATGTTGTGACCGCTGCCGAAATCGGCGGCCAGATCATCGATCATGTAGCGCCAGCCGGGCCGGTCCCAGATGTGGTGATGTGGATCGACGATCGGCAGATCCGGCTCCAGGATCTCCTCGGTCCGCCGCGCCAGCCAAGCGTCACGGACCGGCAGGTAGACCGGCTGCGAGGTACCTGTGTTGACCGTGGCCATGGCGCGTCTCCCGTTGCTGTTGGTTGAAGCGTCGCGCAAGGGCAGGGGGAAAGGCAAGGCCGGGGCCGCCCGAGGATGTGATGACACGCCTAAGTGATCGGGGCCAAAGCGATCGGGAGCAAAAGGCTTGCGGCTGACACACCGTGCCCGCGCTCCCGCCGGGGGATGATCCTGGGTCGAGAGAGCGCTATGATGTCGGTGAATTGTAGCCGACCTTTTATGAGAGACGACCATGGTGGATAGCGCGGCGCGGGATCTGGGAACGTTTGACTATGTGGTGGTTGGTGCCGGCACCGCCGGGTGTTTGTTGGCGAACCGACTCTCGGCCGACCCGAAGAACCGGGTGCTGTTGCTCGAAGCCGGTGGCAAGGATGACTATTTCTGGATCCGGGTGCCGGTCGGCTATCTGTTCACCCTGAACAATCCGCGCACCGATTGGTGTTTCGAGACCGAGCCGTCGGCGGGATTGAACGGTCGGGTTCTGGGCTATCCGCGCGGCAAGGTTCTGGGTGGGTGTTCTTCGATCAACGGCATGATCTATATGCGCGGCCAAGCTCGCGACTATGACCAATGGCGTCAGTTCGGCAATGCCGGCTGGGGCTGGGACGATGTGCTGCCGTACTTCAAGCAGACCGAAGATCGCGTCGCCGGCGGCGATGCGCTGCATGGCACCGGCGGCGAGTGGCGGGTTGAGGAACAACGGTTATCCTGGGAAATCCTCGATGGGTTTCGCGCCGCCGCCGCCGAGACAGGGATCCCCAACACCAATGATTTCAACCGCGGTAACAACGAGGGTTGCGGCTATTTCGAGGTGAACCAGAAGCGCGGTGTGCGCTGGAGCGCGGCCGACGCCTTCCTGCATCCGGTAACCTCGCGGCCAAACCTGACGGTGCTGACCAAGGCGCTGGTCCGTCAGATCCACTTTGATGGCAAGAAAGTCAGCGGTATCGCGCTCTGGCATGATGATGAGCCGGCCCGGGCGACGATTGCCGGCGAATTGGTGTTGGCCGCCGGCGCTATCGGTTCCCCGCAACTGCTGCAGTTGTCGGGGGTAGGTCCCGGCGGGTTGCTGCAAGACCATGGCGTCCCTTTGGTGGCGGATATCCCCGGGGTTGGCGAGAACCTTCAGGATCATTTGCAGATGCGGATGGTCTTCAAGGTCAAGAACACGAAAACCCTGAACTTGCGGGCCAACAGTCTGATCGGCCGAATTGGCATGGGGTTGGAATATTTTCTGATGAAACGCGGGCCGATGACCATGGCGCCGAGCCAGCTTGGCGCTTTCGCGAAATCCGACGAGAGCCGTGAGACGCCCAATCTGCAATATCACATTCAGCCGCTGTCGACGCCGAAACTGGGTGACCCATTGCACCCGTTCGAGGCTTTCACCGCGTCGGTCTGCAATCTGCGTCCGGAAAGCCGCGGCTATGTCCGGATCAAAAGCCCGCACCCAAGAGGCCAGCCGGCGATCCAGCCGAACTATCTGGCGGATCCGGTCGATCGTAAGGTGGCGGCGGACGCGATTAAGCTCACCCGGCGTATTGTCGGCGCGCCGGCGATGGCCGGCTTCGAGCCGGAGGAGTTGTTGCCGGGATTACAATTCCAGAGCGACGAGGAATTGGCCCGTGAGGCGGGTAATATCGGTACCACGATTTTTCACCCCGTCGGCACCTGCAAGATGGGGGCGGCCTCGGACACCGGGGCGGTGGTGGATGAGCGGTTGCGGGTGCATGGAATCGAGGGGCTGCGCGTTGTTGACGCCTCGGTGATGCCGACGATTACCTCGGGCAACACGAACTCACCGACCTTGATGATCGCCGAGAAGGCGGCCGAGATGATGCTGGCGGATGCGCGTTGAGCTGACTGTTTGACGTCCGGTCTTGCCGTCGCGCATGCTGCGGCTCCACTTCAGAGCACATGGGAATTGGCTGATGTCGCTTTATCCACTGCCCGCCGACGTTCAAACTGAAGTTTTCGCCCGGGTTCCCGATAAGCTCCGGCGATTTGGCCAACGGCCGGCCTGGGCCGGGGCGAATGTTCCTGGTCGGGACGTTGATTGCTTCCTAGAGGGGCCGGCCTTCGACCGCGCTGGAAATTTGTATGTGGTCAATATCCCCTATGGCGAGATCCTCAAGGTCTCGCCGGCTGGTGAGTTCGACGTCGTGGCCCAGTACGATGGCTGGCCGAACGGGTTGAAGATCCACAAGGACGGGATGCTCTACGCCGCCGACTATAAGCGCGGCATTGTCCGGATTGATCCAACGACGGGAGCGGTTGAGACCGTGGTCGATCATCGCTGGTC
>JAQBUJ010000387.1 GCA_027623845.1 Pseudomonadota bacterium | reverse complement strand
CATGCCGCCGTTGCGCGGAAAATCCACCTATCCCAACTGTTCAGTTTTCCCGAACCACCTCTCATATTGCTGATGTGCAAACCGCATCGCTTCATCAGCATCAGCTGTCTTGCAGCTGCGACGAATGTATCCCTTTTTACCTTCAAGCTTTGCGCGAAAATAGAAAACATCATCCACATCCCCGCGCTTGTAGATGAGCAAGCGCGAACCGTAGATATGACTATCAATCCTGTCTGCGTAGTAGTCAGTCATAGCGTTGAACTGAAACCTGTTTGAGCACGATATGAGCAAACGCTATTTGCAAACCCCAATGAAATCAACCATCAAATCCGAGTGAGCACCAAGTGAGCACCCACAAAAAAAGAGCTTCACCGAAGTGAAGCCCTTGAAAACAAACGATGTTTTTTGTATTAAATCTAACGCTTCGAGAACTGGAAGCTCCGGCGGGCCTTGGCCTTACCGTACTTCTTACGTTCAACCACCCGCGAGTCACGGGTCAGGAAACCGCCCTTTTTCAGCACCGGACGCAGGCCCGGCTCGTAATAGGTCAGCGCCTTGGAGATGCCGTGGCGGACCGCGCCGGCTTGGCCGGAAAGACCGCCGCCGGTTACCGTGCAGACCACGTCGAACTGGTCGGTGCGACTGGCGGTCTCAAACGGTTGGCCGATCAGCATCCGCAGCACCGGGCGGGCGAAATAGACTTCCACCTCCCGGCCATTCACTGTGATCCGACCCGCACCGGGCTTGATCCAAACCCGAGCAATCGCGTTCTTCCGTTTACCCGTGGCGTAGGAACGGCCCTGGGCGTCGATCTTTGGCTCGACCGGTACAATAACAACTTGCTCTTCCTGCAGCGCTCCGAGCGCTTCAAGACCCGCCGGCGCTTCCGGGGTATCCTCGGTGGCCGTGACTTCCGTTTCGACGGACATGGCTTACCTCTTGTTCTTCGGATTCATGGCGGCGATATCAAGGACCACAGGCTGCTGAGCCTCATGCGGATGCTCGGCTCCGCCATAGACCCTCAGATTACCCATCTGTTTACGGCCGAGGGGGCCACGGGTGATCATCCGCTGAATGGCCTTCTCGACAACCCGCTCAGGATGGGCGCCATCGAGAATCTTGTCGGCGGTACGTGACTTGATGCCGCCGGGATACCCGGTGTGCCAATAGTAGGTTTTCGACGTGCGCTTGTTGCCGGTCAGCCTGATCTTCTGGGCATTGACGATGACGATGTTATCGCCACAATCCATGTGCGGCGTGAAAGTCGGCTTGTGCTTGCCACGTAAATATTTAGCGACGATCGATGCGAGGCGTCCAAGGACCAGGCCTTCGGCGTCGATCAGCCACCACTTCTTTTCTATCTCGCTCGGTTTAGCCGAGTAGGTTCCCATTTGTCCCACCTTTTTGGACCGCAATTAGACGTGCCAGTCCGACCTGTGTCGTTTCTGCGAGCGGGTTAGACATCAACGCCAATTCCGGGTCAAGGGTAAAAAACCGATTTGAAAACAGTAATTTGCGACAACGGTATCAGGTTACCGCACTTTGGCGCCCGAATAATCAACCAAAATCAGCGACTATTTCATCGCCTGGAAACCGGCGACGTTATTCAACCACCCCATCCACCGGCTGCAATACCAACGTGATACTGAACCGCCCTCCCCCGTCGAGCCTGTGCATCGCCCCGCCATTGATCGCGTTGATCGGGTGGGAAACCGGCTCAAAACAGAAAAACGACTGGCCTTGCGGGCTGAAGATAATGACATGATCGAGCGGTGCGTCCGCGCTGATCTGCAGGGCTAGCCCCTCGCCCGGCCACTCAATCCTGGCCCGGCCATTCCATCCGCCGAAGCCGGTATCAAGACCGCTGGGCAGGGGCCGACCACCGGAAAAATCCAGGTCTGCCGGCAAGGCTCGTGGGCCGTCGGGGATGCTGTCTTTCGCCGGCGGCCAAACCGTGTCGAACTGGGCCGTCAGCCTGGCCCCGGCGCGGATCGGAAAGAACGGGTGCAGTCCCAGGCCGGCCGGCATCGCCGCCTCCCCCGGATTGTCGAGGCTCAACTCGACCACCAGGCCGCCATCGCGCAACGCAAACCGTTGGCAGACTGAATACGCCGCCGGCCAGTCCGTTCCGTCATGACGATAGCGCAGTTCCGCTGATGATTTCCGTTGCTCCGACACCTGCCAGGCGACACGGCAGCCATGTCCATGAATCGCATGCGGCTTGCCGGTCTCTGTTGCTTGCAGCCGGTGCTCGGCCCCGTCAAAGCTGAACCGGGCGTCCTTGATCCGGTTTGAGAACGGCGCCAAGGGGAACATCCCAGCCTTGTACGGTGCGGCGACATCCCTGCCCGAATTTGGCCCCTCTTTTGGCCCCCCTTGTGGGTCGGATGGCGGAGTCGGGACGATCCAGTCAATCCGGCCGCGCGGCGTCTGGCTCCAAAAAGCCGTCAACCGACCGCCATAGGCCGGGTCGATCTCGGCCCTGAGGTCGCCATGCTCCAGGACAATGGGCGCTTGGCTCACCAGCCCAACCCTAACGCGGCGGGATCGAATAGGTAATGGTCACGTGGCAGACCGCTTCATCCGGCTCGCCATCGGAGGTGATGGTCACCTCGCCATAGGCCAAGCGCCGCCCGCATTTGATCAACCGGCCCTCGGCGATCAAATCAACCGCGCCCGGCAGGCGTAGAAAATTCGCGTTGAGGTTGGTGGTCACCGCCATTTTGACGATCCCGATCCGCGAGAGCACGCAGGCATACATCACCAGATCCGCCAGCCCCATCATGGTCGGCCCGCTTACCGTGCCGCCCGGACGCAGCGAGTCGACGTGAAACGGCAGCCTGGCCCGCACCAAACCATCTTCGATCGCCTCGAAGACAATACCGGTCTGGCCAACGCCGGGAACATCCTCACGGGCGATCCGGTCCATTTCCGCAATAGTCAGTTTCGTCATCGCCGCCGTACCGCCTCTTCTCATTTGCATCCAACGCTCTATGGTGCGCGCTACGCTCTTCATAGCCTAGGAACGCAGGGACGCAAGACCATGGCAAGCAAGCTTTTCTCACCGATCACATTGCGCGGCTTAACTTTGTCGGACCGGATCGTCGTTGCGCCGATGTGCCAATACGCCTCAGAGGACGGCAATGCCGCTGACTGGCACCTGATGAACCTGGGTCAATACGCCATGGGCGCCGGCGGTTTGGTGATGACCGAGGCGACTCATGTCTCGCCCGAAGGCCGGATCACGCCGCGCTGTCTCGGCCTGTATTCCGATGACAACGAGGCGACCCTCAAGCGCGTGGTCGATTTTTGCAAGCAATGGGGCACCTCCCATATGGCGATTCAGATCGCCCATGCCGGGCGCAAGGGCTCGAACCGCCCGCCGCTGAATGGCGGCGGCGCCCTGCCGGCGGATGAAGGCGCCTGGGAGACGGTCGGACCGTCAGCCGCCGGGTTCGGCGATTGGCCGGCGCCAAGGGCCTTGGACGATAGCGGTTTGGCCCGGGTCAAACAGGAATTCGTCGACGCCACCATCCGCGCCGATCGCATTGGTTTCGATCTTGCCGAGATGCATGGCGGGCACGGCTATCTGCTGCATCAGTTCGTCTCGCCAATCAGCAATCAGCGCAATGACGGCTATGGCGGCCCGCTGGAGAACCGCATGCGCTTTCCGCTTGAGGTGTTCGAGGCCTGCCGCGCGGTCTGGCCGGACGACAAGCCCATGGGCATTCGGTTTTCCGCCAGCGATTGGGTCGAGGGCGGCTTTAATCCGGAAGAATCGGTGATCTATGCCCGCGCGCTGAAACAACTGGGTTGCGATTTCGTCGACGTCACCTCCGGCGGCCTCGACCCGCGCCAGAAGATCGACCTGCGGCCCGGCTATCAGGTGCATCTGGCCGAGAAAATTCGTAACGAGGCCGACATCCCGGTGATGGCCGTCGGTCTGATCGTCGAGCCGGAACATGCCGAGGAAATCGTCGCCTCGGGCAAGGCCGACATGGTGGCGCTAGCGCGCGGCATGATGGACAACCCGCGTTGGGCCTGGCACGCGGCCCAGGCTCTGGGCGTCGAGATCAAATACCCCGATCAATACGCCCGCTGCGCGCCAAACGCCTGGCCCGGCGCATCGCAAAAGAAACTGGCCCTGGCGGCGGAATAACGGGGCCGTCCTATCGTGACCGTCCCCCCCCGACGACAAAATCTCTGCCTTCGCTCTGCCGTCGTCCTGGCGAACGG
>JAQBUJ010000386.1 GCA_027623845.1 Pseudomonadota bacterium | reverse complement strand
AAAAGGATCTCGAGGGATTCAGACTGCTCAATTCATGTCACGCGAAAATTCACCCGATTGCCCTGCCCCGCGCCATTGTGTCCCTTTCCATGCGCGGCGCACCCGGATAGCATCGTGGGGGAGTCCTCTTTCACACCGAGGCCGCGCCCTGGCGCCGGCTTCGCGATAACGTCAGGAGTCTTTCATGGATCTCGCGAAAAGACTGTCCGACCCCGCTTTGTTTCGTCAGCAAGCCTATGTGAACGGTGCGTGGATCGATGCTGCCGGTGGCGGCAAGGTCTCGGTTTCCGACCCCGCGACCGGCGCTGTCATCGGCACTGTTCCGGATATGGGCAGTAGCGAAACCCGCACGGCGATTGAGGCGGCCGAAGCTTCATGGCCAGCCTGGCGCGCCAAAACCGGCAAGGAACGGGGGATCATCCTACGACGCTGGTTCGACTTGATGATCGAGCACCGGGATGACCTAGCCGCCATCATGACCGCCGAGCAGGGCAAGCCGCTCGCCGAGGCGGTCGGTGAGATCAACTATGGCGCCTCGTTCATCGAGTGGTTCTCCGAGGAGGCCAAACGCTCCTATGGCGACGTGATCCCGGAGACCAAGGCCGGCACGCGCATTGTCGTAATCCGCCAGCCGGTCGGCGTGGTCGCGGCGATCACGCCGTGGAATTTCCCCAATGCGATGATCACCCGCAAGGCCGCGCCGGCGCTGGCGGCGGGCTGTCCGATCGTCATTAAGCCGGCCAAGCTGACCCCGTTCTCGGCGCTCGCGATGGGGGAGCTGGCGACGCGGGCCGGCATCCCGGCTGGGGTGTTCAACGTCATCACCGGCTCGAAATCCGGTGAGATCGGCACCGAGATGACGACTAGCCCGATCGTTCGCAAGGTCACCTTCACCGGCTCGACTAAGATCGGCAAGATGCTGATGCAGCAATGCGCCAGCACGGTGAAGAAGGTCTCGCTGGAGCTTGGCGGCAATGCGCCGCTGATCGTTTTCGACGACGCGAATATCGACAAAGCGGTCGAGGGCGCGATCGCCTGCAAGTTCCGTAACGCCGGCCAGACCTGTGTCTGCGCCAACCGGATCTTCGTGCAAGACGGCGTCTATGACGAGTTCGCTCGGAAATTTACCGCCGCAACCGCGGCGATGCCGATCGGCAATGGCTTTGACCAGGGCATCGTGATTGGCCCGATGATCGAAACTTCTGCCGTCGACAAGGCTCACGAACATGTCCAGGACGCCCTTGCCAAGGGCGCGGTGGTGGTCACCGGAGGCGTCCGCCATGCCGCCGGCGCGTTGTTCTACACCCCGACCGTCCTGACCGACGCCACTCGGGACATGGCGATTTTCAGGGAGGAGACCTTTGGGCCGGTCGCCCCGCTGTTCCGCTTCAAGGATGAGGCCGACGTGATTGAGATGGCCAACGATACCGAGTTCGGCCTGGCGTCGTATTTCTATGCCCGCGACCTTGGGCGGGTCTGGCGGGTCGCCGAGGCCCTGGAATACGGCATGGTCGCGGTGAACGAGGGCGTGCTCTCGACCGAGGTGGCGCCGTTTGGCGGCACCAAGGAGTCCGGGTTGGGCCGCGAGGGTTCGAAATACGGCATGGATGAGTATACCGAGTTGAAATACATCCTGATGGGCGGCCTCGACGACTAAAGCGTGACGTGTGATTTCAGGAATAGCCGCCGAGGCCGCCGGACCGGGGCCCTCGGTTAACTTTCCTGGACGGGCGCGACGTTGGGGATGCCGGCCATCAAGGAACCGGGCACGGTCTCGATCAACTCGTCGACCGTGAACATGCCGCCGTCGTCATACTTGTGAATGGACCGCGATACCTCGCCGAAATAGTAGGTGTGGATGCGTGATTTTTCGGCGTGGAAGAGCTGCCCGTTTACCTCAGCGGCAGCGTCGGTACACAGATAGGCGACGATCGGCGGCACGAACTCCGGCCCCGGCATGGCCATGCGGCCATCGTATTCCGCTTGCGTCAGCAAACCGCTCTCCAGGCGCCGTTTCCAGCCGGCGATGACGGCGTCATTGACGGTCATGCGTGTCGCCGCCAATGGGCAGATGGCGTTGGCGGTGATCCCGTAACGTCCACACTCCCGCGCGATCGATCTCGTGAGGCCGATAATGCCGGCTTTCGCCGCCGCGTAGTTGCACTGTCCGATCGAGCCCTTGAAGGCGTCGGATGAAAAATTGACGATCCGACCGAAGCGCGCAGCGCGCATCGGCTTGATCGCATGGTGGCACATGTTCCAGTGCCCCTTCAGATGAACGTTGATGACGGCATCGAAGTCATCCTCGGACATGTTCCAGATCATCCGCTCGCGCAGCATGCCGGCGACGTTCACCACGAAGTCGATCTTGCCAAACGTTTCGGTGCATTGAAGGACCATGAGGCCGGCCGCTTCGTACTCGGTGACGGATGAAGTATTGGCCACCGCCCTGCCGCCGGCGCTTTTGATCTCGTCCACGACATCGTCCGCCGGATGGCCGCCCTCGACCTCGCCACTGCGGCCGACGCCAGGGTCGTTAACCACCACGCTGGCGCCCTCCTTGGCCAGTAGCAGCGCAACCTCGCGCCCTATGCCGCGACCAGCGCCGGTCACAATGCCGGCTTTTCCTTCCAGGTTCATTGGGTGTCCTCCTGTGTTATCCATCGCCGGCGCACCGGGGGATAGTGGCGCGCCCGGCCTGAGCATGGCCATCTCGCGCCATGAGGTCGAGACCAATGCGCCGGCGCGGTCCAACCGCACGGCAAAAGGCATTGTCCGGCGACAGGAGGCGGCGTAAATTTGATTGGCGCGCGGAACCCGTGATAGGACCCTGGCTTTCAGGTACGGATTATCCCGGCGTACGGATCGCTCCGGGGGCGTCAATGTCGATTGAGCTGACGTACATCCTGACGGGCCGGTATGGATGACATGCGCGTGAGGGGGCTTGGATTGGCCCGGCGGCGCGCCATTTAGGCTCGATGCGGATGATCCACCGAATAGCATTTCAAGGAGCCGGACAATGGCCAATTACGACTACGACCTCATCACCATCGGCGCCGGCTCTGGCGGCGTGCGCGCCTCGCGGATGGCGGGGTTTTATGGCGCGAAAGTCGCGGCCATCGAGGAAGTGCGGGAAGGCGGCACCTGCGTTCTGCGCGGTTGTGTGCCCAAGAAGCTCTTGGTCTATGGGAGCCATGTGCCCGAGGAAGTCGAAGACGCCGCCGGGTACGGCTGGACGATAAAAGGCCTCAGCCATGATTGGGCGGCGCTGATCGACGCCAAGGACCGGGAGCTTGATCGGCTGCATGGAATCTACGTCAAAATGTTGGAGAACGCCGGCGTTGACCGATATCACGGGCGCGGCACGGTGGTGGACGCACATACCGTCGCGGTTGGTGACAAGCGGTTGACGGCTGAGCGGATCCTGGTCGCGGTTGGCGGCTGGCCGACCATGCCCGACGTTCCGGGTATCGAACACGCAATCTCCTCGAACGAAGCGCTGGACCTGCGCCAGCATCCCAAACGTATCGTCGTCGTCGGCTCCGGTTATATCGCGGTGGAATTCGCCGGGATCTACAATGGCTATGGCTCCACGGTCGATCTGGTGTTCCGCGCCGATAAGGTGCTGCGCGGCTTTGACGAGGATGTCCGCGACACGCTGAGCGACGAGATGGCTAAGAAAGGCATCAATATCGTCGCCAAGACCCTGCCGGAGCGGATCGAGAAAACCGCGACGGGGGTGCGGGTGCATCTCAACAACGGCGCGGTGATCGAGGCCGACCAGATCATGTACGCGACCGGCCGGGCGCCCAATACCAAGGGGCTTGGCCTGGAGGAAGTCGGGGTCGAGCTGACCCGCAACGGCGCTATCAAGGTTGATGAATGGAGCCAGTCGAGCGTCCCCAGCATTTACGCGGTGGGCGATGTGACCGACCGGATCAACCTTACCCCGGTCGCCATTGCCGAGGGCCGGTGCTTCGCCGAGACGCTGTATAACAACAACCCGATGTCGGCTGATCATGACGATGTGCCAAGCGCGGTGTTCAGCCAGCCGCCGATCGGCTCGGTCGGCCTGCCGGAGCATGAGGCGCGTGAGAAATACGGTGAGATCGACGTCTATGTCGCCGGTTTCCGGCCGATGAAATACACGCTGACCGACAATACCGAGCGCGGCTTGCAGAAGCTGATCGTCGACCGGGCCTCACAAAGGGTGGTCGGTGCGCATATGGTCGGCGTCGA
>JAQBUJ010000385.1 GCA_027623845.1 Pseudomonadota bacterium | reverse complement strand
TGTGTAGACATTTAAAACTTCTTCCCTTGCCGCGTCCGCAGCGTCGGTGGCCGCAGCATCGCACCGTATTCTATGCCAAGACGTTAGAGAAGTTAACCAGCTTTGATACACCGAATTTCCAACTCAAGACGCGAAGGTGTTTAGCCGGAATTGGAAAACGCCCGGTTTGGATCCGGGCGTTCGCCGAGTGTTCGGTAATTGTCTAGTTGCGATTGCCGAACAGCCGCAACAGCATGAGAAACAGGTTGATGAAGTCGAGGTACAATCGCAACGCCCCATGGATCGACTTCTTGGCCTGGGTTTCGCTATCGTCACCCTCCCGGTATTCGGACTTGATCGATTGCGTATCGTAGGCGGTGAGGCCGGCGAAGACCAAAACGCCAATCACCGAGATCGCGAATTGGAGAGCCGTGGAGGCAAGAAAGATATTCACGACACTGGCGATAAGGATCCCGATCAAACCCATGAACAGGAACGATCCCCACCCGGTCAGGTCCTTCTTTGTCGTGTAACCGTAAAGGCTCATTCCGGCGAACATGCCGGCGGTGATGAAGAAGACCCGGGTGATGCTTGCACCGGTATAAACCAGGAAGATGCTGGAAAGCGACAGGCCCATCAATCCGGCAAAAAGCCAAAAGACGATCTGCGCCGTCGACGCCGCCATCGAATTAATCTTCGCGGCGAAAAGAAAAACCATCCCGATCGGGGCGAGCATGATCAACCATTTCAAAGGCGATACGTATATTGCATGGCCGAAACCGGTAAGCTGCCCATTCTGGATGGCCATGAAACTTGCGCCAAGCGCGACAAACCCGGTGATCGCGAGACCGATGGTCATGTGGTTGTACACACCGAGCATGTATTGGCGCAGGCCGACATCGACATGGGCCTCATCAGCTTGCGCGCGCGACATCATGCGGGGATCGAGAGCCATTTTGTAATCTCTCCAGAGTGAAGGAAGCTTTGACAGGGAATGTAGGGATTTCTTGGGTGGTTTTCAATAAGCCGCGCCGACGAAACCAACTTTCGAGCATATTTACCGGTCTCGTAGGCCAGTCCACTGCGAGCCAAACCGGATCAAGGCCTCGCGGGGCTTGGCCGACCGGCCTCAAGCCGCCGAGACCGCCGCCTCTCGGTCCCGCTTGCGCAGGCGCTGACTGTCGGACTTGAGCTGACCACAGGCCGCCAGGATATCGCTGCCGCGTGGCCGGCGCACGGGTGAGGCATAGCCAGCCTGCATCACGATCTCGGCAAAGGCGTCAATGGCCGCAGTGTCCGAACACTCATACGGCGAGCCTGGCCAGGGATTGAACGGGATTAGATTGATCTTCGCCGGAATGCCTTTGATCAGCCGGACCAGCGCCCTTGCATCAGCAGGGCTGTCGTTGAGGTCCTTCAGCATCACATATTCAAACGTGATCCGCCGGGCATTGTTGATTCCCGGATAGTTTCGGCAGGCCTGGAGCAATTGGGCCAGCGGATATTTCTTATTGATCGGGACCAGAATGTCACGGATCGCGTCGGTCACGCCATGCAGTGAAATCGCCAGATTCACCCCGGTTTCGGTCCCACAGCGGATCATTTCCGGCACAACCCCGGAGGTGGACAAGGTGATCCGCCGCTTGGAGATGGCGATCCCTTCGTTGTCCATGATCACATGGATCGCCTTGGCGACGTTGTCGAGATTATACAACGGCTCGCCCATGCCCATCAGCACGATGTTCGTTACCGGGCGGTTCACTTGCGCCGCTGGCCAGGCCCCCAACACGTCGAGCGCCGCCATCACCTGGCCAACGATCTCGCCGGAGGTCAGATTGCGAACCAGACGCTGGGTACCGGTGTGACAGAACGAACAGGTAAGCGTGCAGCCGATTTGCGAGGAGACGCAGAGCGTGCCGCGGTCGTCCTCGGGGATAAAAACAGTCTCGGCCTCATTACCATCCGGAAAGCGGAACAGCCATTTTATGGTGCCGTCGACACTGCGCTGTTCGCGCGCGATTTCCAGCCGCCCAACCCGAAATCGGGTCGCCAATTCAGTGCGCAATGGTTTGGCGAGGGTGGTCATCTCGTCGAGATCTGTGGTGCCGCGATGGTAGAGCCAGTGCCAAATCTGCCCGGCGCGGAATTTCGGCAAGCCCATCTCAGCGAGCCGCTCAATCAGATCAGTGCGTGATAACCCAATCAGATCCTCGAGGCTGGTGGCGAGCCGACTATCGGGTTTGCCGGCTTGGGGGTGCCCGGCGATCATTTGGGCTTACAGGCCCGGTCGATAAGCTTTTTGGTCGCGGTGAAACCCGAGAGTGAATAGGAGTCGGTCGTCTTCGTGCCTCGGCTGGCAACGCCCCGAACCACCATCCGGCTACCGCGTATCATTGCTTTTACCAACTTAGCATCGGCTCGGGCATCCGGCGACCAGGCGCGCCCCTCGGTACTGAACAACTCGAAAGTCTGGTTGCCGACCGTGACCTTGACCGGAGCATCCTTTTTGAACGTATAGCCGGCGACGAAATTTACCTCGGCCTTGGATTTTGACGCCGGCCGGTTGGTGATCAACGCGTAGGGTTGATCACGGTTTTTATACTTCCCCTGCTGCTTCACCGGCGCGCTCGCCATGTAGCAGACTTTGTTCTTACCATCCATGAAGGTATAGGCGGTCCACTTCCCGGTCCCACCAAGGTCCTTGGGAATCTGGGCGGCAGAAGGCGACACCGCCCCTGCCAGGGCGCTGCAGATGAAGCAAAGCAGGATAACGAACCGTATCATGTTAGCGTGCCTCGGTCGGCTTTATGCCGATTTGATGAACATGAATTGCCATTCTCGGGAGCCTGATGCAATCGAAACAATACGGCATGCGTTCAACGAAACCGTGTCAAGACCGTGGCAACAGGGCGTTCCGCCTTCTTAGGAAGGCGATTTACGCAAGGTTATGACGTCGCCCAGACGGACGTTCAATCAATTTTCAAAGCCTTAGGTCTGCTTCAGCGAACCGCCAGAGCCTCTAGACGTTCGGGAATCGCGTTGCGTCCCGGTCGCCAAAGACCGCGTCGTTGCGCCTCTGACAAACGAGCGGCGATGTCGGCCCGGGCATGGGGATTGTGACGGTCCAGGAACGCCAACACGTCGGGATCGTCCAGAAAGGCGTCGAACACCGCGTCGAAATGATGGTCGCCGACACAGCGCGCGGTTGCGGCGAAGGCGAACAGATAGTCCACCGTCGCCGCCATCTCGAAGGCTCCCTTATAGCCGTGGCGCATCACGCCGGCGATCCATTTTGGATTGACCACCCGACCGCGCACGACTCTGGAGACTTCTTCCTCCAAGGTGCGGATGCGCGGGGTTTCCGGCCGTGAATGATCGCCGTGGTAAACCACCGGCTGGGCGCCGGAAAAATGCCGTACCGAGGCCGCAAGCCCGCCTTCGAATTGGTAGTAATCGTCAGAATCGAGCAGGTCATGCTCTCGGTTGTCCTGGTTGTGCAGGATAACCTGGGTGTGGCTGAGCCGGGTCTCGAAAAGATCGTGCTCAGACTGCCCGGCCGCGCCGTCGCCATAGGCATGACCGCCCCAGGCGAGATAGGTGGTGGCCAGATCCGCGTCGGTTTCCCAGATCCCCTCGTCGATCAGCGCCTGCAGTCCGGCTCCATAGGCGCCGGGCTTGGAGCCGAAAATCCGGAACCCGGCCCGGCGTTTGGCCTCCTCCGGCGCGGCCCCGGCTCGCACCATTGTCTCGGCCTCTTGCCGGACGCTGCTGGCCATCGGGTTCATCTGTTCCGGCTCATCCAGCGCGGCAACCGCGCGGAACGCAGAATCAAGCAAATCGATCTGATAGGGAAAGGCATCGCGGAAAAACCCGGAAATCCGAAATGTGACGTCAATGCGCGGCCTTCCCAATAACGAAAGCGGCAGGATCTCAAACCCGGTGACCCGGCCCGATGAGGGTTCCCAGTCCGGCCGGGCGCCGACCAGCGCCAAGGCCTGGGCGATATCATCGCCGCCGGTACGCATATTCGCCGTGCCCCAGGCCGAAAGCGCGATGCGTTGCGGCCACTCACCATGTTCCTGGCGATGCCGGTCAAGCAACAGGCCAGCGGCTTTCCACCCCAAATGCCAGGCGGCTGGCGTCGGTACCGCGCGGGTGTCGACGGAATAGAAGTTCCGCCCGGTTGGCAGCACTTCAGGCCGGCCTCGGCTTGGCGCGCCGGAGGGGCCCGGCGCGACGAATCGGCCATCTAATCCGGTTAG
>JAQBUJ010000384.1 GCA_027623845.1 Pseudomonadota bacterium | reverse complement strand
CGTTCCTCGCCGCCTGGGCCTTCGTCGACGGCCTCGCCGGCATTTACATCATCGCCGCGTTGTTCGGTCTGGGATATGGCGGCATCCTGCCAAGCTATCCGGTCATCGTGCGAGAATATCTGCCCGCGTCGCAAGTCGGTCGGCGGACCGCGATCGTCATCCTCTGCGCCGGCAGCGGTATGGCGCTCGGGGCGTGGCTCGGCGGCGCGGTTTTCGACTGGACCGGGTCCTATAAAATGGCGTTTCTGATCGGCGCTGGATTCAATCTCGCCAATCTGGCCATAATCGGCGCCCTGATCATCCGCATCAAGGCGGGACCCGCGCCATCGACGCCGCGCTGATCGACATGCCTGCCAACTAGGGTCGCCATTTCAAGCGCCCCGCATGGGTCTCGGAGCAAGGCGTGCCTCGAACACTAAAGGGGATGGGCTCAAGCCATGGTTTCTCCATCTAGTCGACCAAGCGACGGGGTTCGCACCGGATTATTCCAGTACATGACATCGGCGACGCAAGCGTCGCTTTATCGCAACGGCAAGGTGCTGACCCGGCGCGACCGCGATGGCAGCGACGACGGCCGATTGGGCGTCGATCTGGAGCCGCGACAAATGCCGGTGCATGACGCCCGGCGTCTGGCGCCGCCCGCGCGACCCACGCTGACCCGCAATGGCTTCGAACTGCGCGCCAGCCCCCTGGTCAAAGCCGGTCTCGATTTCTTTGATCATGATCAAGTGGTCCGCGACTATTACCCGAACTGCGCCGAGATCGTACAGGCGGCGAGCGGCGCGGATTTCGCCGTCGCCTTCGACCACAACGTCCGCTCGGCCTCGGGCAAGCAAGGCAAGCAGCGAATCAAGGGCGGCCAACAGGTCCAGGGCCCGGCCCGGGTCGTCCACGGCGACTATACCCTGACCAGCGCACCGCAGCGGTTGCGCGATCTGACCAAGCCGCCGGGCTTGAACGATACGGTGCGCTCAGCCCTGGCCGACGGGCAATCGCTGCTTGATGCGGCTGTGGTCGAGCGGGCCTTGGCCGGCGGTCGGTTCGCCATCATCAATCTCTGGCGCAACATCGCCGCTGAGCCGGTCGGGACCCATCCCCTGGCGCTGTGCGACGCGGCCAGCGTCAACCCCGAGGATCTGGTGGTATTCGAAATCCATTATCACGACCGCATCGGCGAGAACTATTTCGCCAAGCACGCCGACCGCCACCAATGGTATTTCTACCCGGCACTGACCGGTGACGAGGCGTTGCTGATCAAGCAATGGGACTCGGCCGGTGAACTGGCCCGCTCGAACGGCGCCAACCCGGACTCGGCGAACCAAGACTCGGCCAACCAAGACTCGGCCAACCCGGACGCCCCTTGCACGTTCAGTTTCCACACCGCCTTCGAAGACCCCACGACGCCGCCGGATGCGCCGGAGCGTTGGAGCATCGAGGTGCGCTGTATCGCGCTTTATGACTGAGGCGGCGGGGGTTTCATGCGGAAGTTTCACCAGACGGCGAGCCACGGAGGACTAAGTCGTGAAATACCTGAAACTGGGAAAACCCGGGCTCGATGTGTCGCGGATCTGTCTTGGATGCATGAGCTTCGGCGAGGCCAGCGCCAGCCACACCTGGAGCCTTGACGAAGCGGCGAGCCGTCCGATCATCAAGCGCGCGGTCGAGGCCGGTATTACCTTCTTCGATACCGCTAATGGCTACTCAAAGGGGTCCAGCGAAGAAATCGTTGGCCGCGCCTTGCGTGATTTCGCCAGCCGCGACGAGGTCGTCATCGCCACCAAGGTCTATTACCCACAACGTTCTGGCCAGAACGCCGCCGGGTTGTCTCGCAAATCGATCATGACCGAGGTCGACGCCAGTCTGCGGCGGCTCGGAACCGACTATATCGATCTTTACCAGATTCACCGCTGGGACGATCACACCACCATCGAGGAAACGCTCGAGGCGCTCCACGATATCGTCAAGGCAGGCAAGGCGCGCTACATCGGCGCATCATCAATGTTCGCCTGGCAGTTCAGCAAGGCGCTCTATACCTCGGAACTGAAGGGCTGGACGAAGTTCGTCAGCATGCAGAACCACTACAACCTTCTCAACCGCGAGGAGGAACGCGAGATGGCGCCGCTTTGCCTCGACCAGGGCGTCGCCATCATCCCCTGGAGCCCCCTGGCCCGTGGCCGGCTCACCCGGGATTGGGAGATGGTCACCGAGCGAACCGGCGCCGACGAGCGGGTCACCGGCCTCTATGACACAGCCCCTAGCGATCGCATGATCGTCGAGCGGGTGGCCGAGATCGCCGCCGAGCGTGCGGTCTCGCGGGCCCAAATAGCCCTGGCCTGGATGCTGTCCAAACCATTCATCACCGCGCCCATCGTTGGCACCACCAAACCGCAGCACCTTGAAGACGCGATCGCCGCCGTCGACTTGCCGCTTTCCAGCGACGAGATCGCCCGGCTGGAGGAGCCCTATACGCCGCATCCGGTGATGGGCTTTTGAGGGGCGCTGCTAGTTCGGAGACTACGGCTGCGGTCGGCCACTTGGATCACCTGGCGCTGTAAACCCTGTCGCCCCTGATATAAGTCGCTTCGATGGCCCGGTCGTCGCCGAGCATCATCAGGGCGAAGAGTGCGTCTTCCAAGCTTTCCGACAACTCATCACGGGCCGCCAACACCGGGGTCGCAGCCGGGTCGAGGACGACGATATCGGCCCAGGCGCCGGGGGTCAGCGTGCCGATTTCCGAGGCCCGGCCGAGGCCCCGGGCGTTACCCAAAGTCGCGAGGTAGAAACCCTCAAACGCGTTGAAGGCGCAACCGCCGAGCATCGCCACCTTGTACGCCTCGGCCATCGTCATGCGTGGTGAGCGCCGCCGCGACGCCAACGGTCCGTGGGTTGTCGGTGAAACTGACCGTGCGGCCGCGCAGCACCCGCGCGTTGATTTGGCTGGCTGCGCTCATTCCCCGACCCGATCCTGGAGCCGGTCCTCAAGGCGAAACCTGAGGATGTGGCAAACATTGTCGATCGCGGTCTCGATCTCGCAGGCCCGGTTGTTACCGACGCGGGCTTCGAACGCCGCCAAGATCCACAAGAAACCCACCACCACCAACAGGGTCGTGCGCTGACCGATCCGCGACCGGCAGATGCCGTCATAAACGAACCAGCCGACCGCCAGACTGGCGACCGAGATCCCGACCACCGCCGTGCACCTCCCAGGCGCTGCCCAGCACGCCATCCTGCATTTTCTCGCGCCGCTTCAGCGACCGATCGAGGGCGATGAAATAGAACGACGCGCCAATCCAACCGATGCCGGCGATCATATGTCCCCAGCGGATCAAAAGATTGAGCCAATCGGCCAGGAACGCGCTCATTCAGAAAGTCGCCGTGTCTTCATGGCGACCGGTGCGCGGACCCTGGCGTTTCGCCGGGTCCGCGCACCAATCCGCCCGCGTCGTTGAACCGCTATTGCGGCAGCTTTCCATCGACGCCCTTTACGTAGAAGTTCATGCCGGAGAGCGCGCCGTCATCGATGACCTCGCCAGCCGCCAGGAACTCGGTTCCGTCCTGCTTTTGCAGCGGCCCGGTGAAGGGATGCAATGCGCCGGACCGGATCTTGGCTTCCGTCTCCATAGCGGCTTTGGCGATATCGGCGGCGACGTTGGTGTACGGCGCCATCTCCACCGTGCCAGCCGACAACCCACCCCAGACGTTCTCTGATTTCCAGGTTCCGTCCAGCACCGCCTTGGTGCGGGCGACGTAGTAAGGCGCCCAATTGTCGACGATCGAAGTCACCTGGGCTTTCGGCGCGAACTTGATCATGTCGGAGGCCTGGCCGAACGCGTGGACGCCCATTTCGCCGGCGATCTGCAAGGGAGCGGTCGAGTCCGTGTGCTGGGTGATGATGTCGGCGCCCTGGCCGATCAACACCTTGGCCGCGTCGGCTTCTTTGCCCGGATCGAACCATGAGTTGACCCAGATCACCTTCAATTTGAAGTCAGGGTTGACCGTCTGCGCGCCCAGGATGAA
Organism: Pseudomonadota bacterium; assembly: GCA_027623845.1. Lineage (GTDB taxonomy): Bacteria > Pseudomonadota > Alphaproteobacteria > Thalassobaculales > Thalassobaculaceae > JADHLJ01. The sequence continues at coordinate 236 of JAQBUJ010000384.1, read as the reverse complement.
GGCGTTGATGCCCATCACCACTTCAGGAATAGGGAAAGACGCGATATAGCCGGCGACGCCCGACTTGGAGATCTTGGCGGCGACCTGACCGATGATATAGCGACCCTCGTAGAAACGCGCGTTATAGGTCGCGACGTTCTTCGCCCGCTTGAAACCGGTGGCGTGCTCAAACTTCACTTTCGGGAAGCGTTTGGCGACCTTCAAGGTCGGATTCATGAAACCGAACGAGGTGGTGA
>JAQBUJ010000383.1 GCA_027623845.1 Pseudomonadota bacterium | reverse complement strand
TCATGGCATTGCAAGTGGCAAACTTTTGCGCCGCCAACTGGTTGGTTTTTGCTCCGCCGTTGACACCGTTCGGACATTCACTGGCTCTCCATTGGCGAGCGGCGGCCTTGCGGGACAATCGTCAGCCTCACTCTTTGACGTTCTTAGCCGGCTACCCTATTGAATTAGAGGCGAATTCACAATTCACGCCGCGCCACATTATGGCTCGATATTGTTTCAGTCGGCTGTACTAAGCCTGATCAAGATCCGCCTGACGCCGTCGTTCATAGTCACCGATCGCGATGCTGACGTCCTCTCGGGTAACCGCTGGCAACTGTCCCGGGAACGCCATTGCCAGCAACAGATCAATTTCACGGCGTAGGGCAACGCGGCCGGTATCGGTTATGACGTTGGCGATCATCTCCGCCACGACAATGATCACCCTCCCCAATCCCGAAAGCAGATCGGATTGACCATCCAACTTGGCCAGGGACACCGACTTTTGTGCCTGTCGGCGGAGCCTTTCCAGGCCCGCCTTGGCGACGACTGACGGCTCCTCAGCCTCTACGGCGATATCCACCAGACTCTGCAAGAACGCCAATTGAAAGGCCGATCGGCGCAATTTCTCTTCGGAAATTTCCCGGGCCGCCGCATCGATACGGCGATTGAGATCCGCGTCATCGATATAGAGGCCACGTTCTTTCTCGGCCAAGCTGTTGGGCGGCCAGAATGCCGGTACGGTGGAAACCCGGCCTGGATCACGGCGCCGCTCCGGGCCGGTATAATCGGCGGTTACAATAAAGGGTTTACGGCGCCGGACGATGTCCTGAACCCGCTCCACTAGCTGTCCCGGTGAGATCGGGTTGACCAGGATGGCGTCGACCCCAGCATCGATGGCGCGGCGAATGGTTTGCCGTTCGCGGCTCCAACTGGTGACGATCGCCGCAGTGAACGGGTTGTGCCCGAGATCGCCGTTCCGCAACCGGCTAATCAGTTCCAGCAGGCTCCCATCCTGGTGATCGCCGTCACCGATGATCAAATCGATACCCCGACCGTGCAGGGCCAGCTCAACCGGCGCAATGTCTCGATAGAGTTCGACTTTGCCGTAACCAAGCTCGCGAAAGCTGGTGCACAAGCTATTGGCGACCGTGGTGTTCGCATCGATCATGGCGATAGAAACATTGGCCCGGTTGCGTCTCAGTTCAGCCTCTTTCATCGGGGCTCGTCGGTCCGCGTCGTTACTTGGCATATCAAACCGTCTCCCAGATTCCGGAGGCTTGCGAACGGAACAGCGCATCCAAAACCTTGATATTAGCCAGCGCGGTTTCCAAGGGCCAAGCCTCAGCCGCCTCGCCAAGGATCAACCGCGAGAAACGATCGCCTTGTAAAGTGTACTGATTGACCGGCGCCAAGGTGATGGTTTCTTGCGCGAACGGGCCGGGCCAGACGTCGCCGGCGATAAAAATCCGGGTCTCATTCTCGGCGAAGGGAACATGCGGGATCTCCGGGCGCATCCATCCCTTCTCGCCAAGGATCGTCAGCCCCTGGTAGCGCGCGCTCTGGGTTGAAATCGTCCAGGTTCCGTGGCCATCGGGAAATTCCAGGATGGCCGAGCTCAATCGGTCGGTCTCGAAGCTTGGATCCTTTTGCATGGCCGCGATGACCCGTATCGGTTCGGCCTGAAAAACATAACGCGCGACCGCCGTGGTGTAGCAGCCCAGATCGTAGGTGCCACCGCCGCCAAGTTCCGGATCGCGATTACGGATGTCATCGGGGTCGCGATTGAAATAGCTGTACAGCCCCTGGGTCGCCTGGATTTTCCCCAGGCGACCGGAGCGAATGATCTCCCGCATTTTTGGCCATTGCGGGTGACTGCGCAGCATGAAGGCCTCCTCGACCAGGACGCCGGCCTTGTCCCGCGCCGCGATCATCCGGGTGACTTCCCCGGCGTTAAGCGCCATCGGCTTTTCGCACAGCACGTGCTTGCCAGCCCGGGCCGCTCGGATCGTGAATTCTTCGGGCTTCGATCGCCGCGATGGTCCATTGCAGATGCAGATGATTTGGCAACGGAATGTAGACCGCCTCGATATCCGGATCCGCCAACAACGCCTCATAGGTGTCATGAACCCGCGCGATTCCGAACCGTTCGGCGACGCCGCGAGCTTGCGCGGGATCACGGGACGCCACCGCGATAATCTGCGAGCGTTCCGCTTCCAACATCGCCGGGATAACCCGTTCCACGGCGATCATCGCGGTGGCGCCGATCACCCCCCCCATCGGACCTTACGCATGAGTCTTCTCCAGCCTTACCTGATGGCCAACAGACGAACCGCCGCGAGCAATAGTCATCCCCTGATTCGGAGCGCTGTGTGAGAGCACTACAGCATTGAAAAGTTAATGATCATGAAAGCTGATAAAGCTTGAAACCGGCTCCCGATCGGTGATCAGGGCGCATTCAGGCCGGCTCCAATCGGCGTGGCCGATCGCCATACCGCAAACCACGACGAATTCATCACCGATATCAACCTGCTGACGAATGGTTTTGTGGAAGGATGAAAAGGCGGCTTGCGGGCAGGTTTCCAACCCGTGGCTGCGGGCCAGGATCATCACATTTTCGAGAAACATGCCGAAATCGAGCCAGCTGCCGATCTTCAAGTCCCGGTGGATGGTGAATATCAGGCCGACCGGCGCGTCAAAGAATGTCATGTTGCGGTCGTGCTGCGCCTTGGTTTTCTCGAAATCGCCTTTTTTGATCCCCAGCAGGCCATACAGATCCCAGCCGACCTTGCGCCGGCGCGCCAAGTAGGGATCGAAGAACCGTGGCGGATAATAAGGCTGCTCGGCCTCTTTCACTTCGTTGGGGTCGTTCGCGGCGACCATCAAACCATCGGTCAACCGCTTCAATGCCGCGCCGGTCAGCACATGGCCGGTCCAAGGCTGTGTGTTGGTGCCGCTTGGCGCACGTCCAGCCAGGTAAAGAATGCGTTCAATGGTCTCCCGAGGCACCGGGGTGGGCAGAAATCCACGCAAGGATCTGCGTTGTGATATCGCCTCCTCTACAGGGTTCAGATCGTCGTAACCGGTCTCTATGATCGGGGCTTCACTCATTGGGAATCATTCATCCACATCATGGTGACAGAGAAAGTAACGGGGCCCCTCGCGGGCGTCCGAGTGTTGGACATGACGTCCGTGCTCCTTGGCCCGATCGCGACCCAGATCATGGGAGACATGGGGGCTGACATCGTCAAGGTGGAATCTCCAGAGGGTGACATCACCCGCCAGATAACACCCTTTCGATCCAAGGGAATGGGGGCGATTTTCTTAAACTGCAATCGCAATAAACGTAGCCTAGTTCTTGATTTAAAGCAAGAAAGTGCGAAAGAGGCGTTTCTTGAGTTGGTCGGAACCGCCGATGTCCTGGCGACCTCGGTCCGGCCGCACGCGATGCGCCGGCTCGGCTTGCACTACGATACCCTGCGGGAGATCAATCCGAATCTTATCTACTGCGGCGCCTATGGCTTTGGCGAATCCGGGCCTTATGCCGGAAAACCCGCCTATGACGACATTATCCAGGCCGCCAGCGGCGTCGCGGCGCTGCAAGGGATAAATGGCGGCGGGCCGCGTTACGCCAATACGGTGATGGCTGACAAAGTGGTCGGACTGACCGTGCTCTCGGCGATCAGCATGGCGCTGTTCCACCGCGAGCGGCACGGCGGCGGCCAGCATGTCGAGATCCCGATGTTCGAAACCATGGCGGCCTTCATGTTGGCCGAGCATCTGCAAGGCGCGACTTTTGAGCCGCGCGATGGGCCAACCGGCTATGCCCGCGTTTTGGCCCCGCATCGCCGGCCGCAGCAAACCGCCGACGGACATGTCGCCCTGTTGCCCTATACCACCGCCCACTGGACCCGGTTCTTTACCGCCATGGGCCGCCCGGAGTTGATGGATCAGAACTGGATCAGCGATCCGGTCGAACGCTCGCGCAACATCGGCGAGATCTATGCTTTGGTCGCCGAGATGACTCCGTCAAAGACCACGGCGGAGTGGCTGACCCTGCTGAACGAGTTGGATATTCCGGCAATGCCGGTCAATGGACCGGACGAGTTGTTGAACGACGCCCATCTAAGCGAAATCGACTTTTTCCCGCTGGTTGATCATCCCAGCGAGGGTCGGGTGCGTATTGTCGGCCAACCGATCAACTACGCCAGCACCCCGGCGCAAGCAACCCGTCTGCCGGCGCCATTGCTGGGTGAGCACAGTCGATCGATCCTGAGCGAGG
>JAQBUJ010000382.1 GCA_027623845.1 Pseudomonadota bacterium | reverse complement strand
GGAGCCGGTGAAGATGCCCACCCGATTGCCGGCTGGCAGGCGGTCGCCATAATGCGAGAAGGCGCCGGCGATATCGACCATCTCCTCGGTGTCATTGCCCTCGATCACGCCATAGCGTTCGAAGATCGCCTGATAGGTCTGATACGACCCGGCCAGCGAGGCGGTGTGTGACGCGGCGGCGCGAATGCCGGCCTCGGAGCGGCCAATCTTGGTGACGATCATCGGTTTGCCGGCGCGCAGCGCCTTCTCGGCGACGATGGCCAGTTTCGCTGGCGTCTTCACGTCCTCCATGAACATCAAGAAAACATCGGCCTCGTCGGCTTCGATCAAATGGTCGACCACATCAAGGCCTTCCAGACAGGCTTCATTGCCGGTGGTCACCACGTGGCTGAACCGCATATCCCTGGGTCGGCCCCGGTCGTAGAACGCGAAGCCCATGCCGCCGCTCTGGGCGACCACGGCGATCCGTCCGGCGTTCGACCAGGCCGGCGTCAGCTCCATGTTCTCGCCTTCGACGACGGGGCTGAAGGTCGCGCAGAGCTTGGTCGCCATGGTGGCGAAACCCTCGGAATTCGGCCCGGAGATCAGCATTCCGGTGCGCGCCGCGATATCGAGAACCTGTTGCTGCAGATCATTGCCGCTCGTGGAATGGTCCTCGGCAAAACCGGAGGCCAGAATCAACGCCGCCTTTACCCCGGCCTTGGCGCACTCCTCCAACGCGCCGGGAATATGCGCCGCCGGGATGATCAGGATCGCCAGGTCCGGGCGTGTCGGCGTATCGGCGATCGAGGCATAAGCCTTGCGCCCCATGATTTCGTCATGCGAGCGGCTGATCGGGTAGATCGGGATGTCGACGTCATGGCACCCGATGACCGCCATGATCCGGCCGCGCAGGATATGCGGGTCGGGCGACGCGCCAATGACTGCCACCGCCGCCGGTGACAGAAGGGCGGATAAGTCGGGCATGAGAGCCGACCTCAGCGCAGGCCGAGGCCGCGGGCGATGATCCCGCGCAGCACCTCGGTGGTGCCGCCCTGGATGGTCAGCTTCGGTGCGATCGTCGTGGCGAATTGTAGCAACTCGTCAAAAGCTGCGCGGTTGCCCGGTTCGGCATCGACAAAGGCCGCCAGATCGCGGGCCTTGGCCGGCAGCGCCTGCTCCCAGATGGTACCCACGTCCTTGACGATGGAGCCCTCCAGAACCGGTTCCTTGCCGGCCTGAAGCATACCGTTCACCGAGACCGACATCCGCCGCAAGGTGTGCACCTGGGCGACCAGCCGGCCGATGCCCTCAGCCGCTCTGGCGTCCGGGTTCTGGCCGAGCACCCGCACCAGCTCGGTTAGCACGTAATAGGTTTCGAGAAACCGTTCCGGGCCGCTGCGCTCATAGGCCAACTCGCTGGTCGCCTGCTTCCAGGCGCCGTCGACCTCACCCAGGACATGGTCTTCGGGGATGAACAGGTCGTCGAAAACCACCTCGTTAAACTCATGCTTGCCGGCCATGTTGCGCACCGGGTTAATGGTGATCCCCGGTTGCTTCAAGGCGACCAGAAATTGGGTCAGCCCATGGCGCCGGTTTTCCTTGGTCGGGGCCGAGGTGCGGAACAGGCCAATCATATAGTCGGAATTATGGGCATTCGAGGTCCACAACTTGGTGCCGTTGATCAGATAGCCGCCCTCGGTCGGTGTCGCGCGGGTGCTTGCGGCGAACAGGTCGGAGCCGGAATTCGGCTCGCTCATGCCAATACAGAAACAGCATTCACCCCGGGTGATCGCCGGCACCACGTCGAGCTTGATATGCTCCGGCGCATATTTCAGCAGCACTGGGCCGCTTTGACGGTCAGCGGTGAAATGCGCGGTGATCGGCGCGTTGTGAACCCGAAACTCCTCGGTCACCACATAGCGTTCCAGAAAACTGCGCTCCTGGCCGCCGTATTTCTTCGGCCAGGTCATGCCGATCCAGCCTTTGGCGCCGACGCGTTTGCTGAACGCGCGATCGAACCCGCTCTTCATGATCGTCGCTTGCGGGTCAAAGCCGCCATTGGCGATTTCCTCGGCTAGAAACGCGCGAACCTCGATGCGCAGTTCCTCGGCTTCCGGCGGCAGGCGGATCGGGTCGAAATGAATAGCTTGGGACATGGGGCGATTTCCCTGAATTTTCGATTGGATCAGCGCGAGGCGAGCAGCGGCCAGAGATCATCGGCGCCGCCCTTGGCGACGAACTCGCCAAGTTGGACGGCCCATTCGCTCTCATTGCCGAAATCGTCGCGCCAACCCCAGAGGCGTTGGGTGAAACGGTGCAGGATGTGTTCCCCGGTAAAGCCGATGGCGCCGTAGACCTGATGAGCGATCGCGGCGCCTTGACCGGCAGCCTCTCCGGCGCGAATTTTCGCCGCCGCAGTCTCGAAGAACACGGCGTCGTTAAAGCTATCCATGGTCTGGATGGTATCGGCGGCTGAGCTTGCCGCCGCGACTGCCGCCGCCGTCTCGCCGGCTAGCTTGGCCAGGTTATGCTGCACCGCCTGGAATTTCGAGATTTGTTTGCCGAAGGCGACGCGCTCCTGTGCATAGTCGGTGGCTAGGGTGAGGATCGCCTGCAAACCGCCGCCGATCTGCACGGCCCGGGCGGTCGCTCCCATCAACGCCAGGCTGTTGCCGCTGAAACCCTGGGCGAGGGGACCGATCGCCACTGGAACCACGCCGTCAAAGGTAACCGCGTCGCGGCCATCGCCGGCAAGACCGGGAGCGCCGAGGATCGTGCAATCCTTGGCGGCGACCTGAACCACATGGTTCTCGCCGTTGCGCTCAGCCAGGACTACCAGGGTCTCGACGCTGCTGGCGAAAGCAATGCCGAGGGCGCGGCCGGAAAGCTTGCCGTCATCGCCGATGCTGATCCGGTCACGCAGCCGACTGGGGGCCACGGTCATCGCGCCAGCCGGACATTCGAGGCCAGCCGAGGCGAGCAGCCAACCGGCCACCAGGGTTTCCGCCAGCGGCACCGGCACCGCGAAACGTCCGGAGACCGCCAGAACATCGAAGCCGTCGGCAAGCGAGGCGCCGCTGCCGCCGTTCTCTTCCGGTACCCAGGCCAAGCTCAACCCGGCTTCCTCAAGCGCGGTCCAAAGTTCAGCTTTCCAGGCGTCATCCTTGGCGGCATTGATGGTCTGCGGATCGCAGAGGTCTTGGAAGATCCGGGTGGTGGCGTCAACCAGGAGAGAATCGGTATCGGACATTGGCTTGCTCACGGTTGCGGTTCAGGGTTGGCTTACGATTGCTGTTCGGGGCGCACAATAGCGCCGCACCGCGCTATCGGCCATCACCGGAGCCATCATGTCGGCGATATGCGGGAGACGCTGAGCGCGGCGCGGTCGGAAAGATGGCCTACACCTACCCTTATCGCGTCGCCCCACCGGAAAACGGCGTATTTGCATCGCGCCCTAGAAGCCGCAGGCGAAGGAAATTTAACAGACTGATCACGCCATATTCCCGCACCCTGGCGCGATCGCCGGGCAATTGGGTCGTCTGGGCTTCGATAAAGTCACCAAAGGCGATACCGAGGTGGACGGTGCCGGCGCGCTGTCCCTCTTGTTCGGCTGGTCCGGCGACACCGGTCGTGGAGATGCCGACATCGGCGTTGAGGGTCTTGCGCACCCCGTCGGCCATAGCGCGAGCGGTATCGGGAGTGACGACGGGACCCTCAGGCACATCCAGCAGGCTGAATTTGACGTCACTGGCATAGGCGACGATGCCGCCGCGCAAGACATCGCTGGAGCCTGGAACCGAGGTCAGGCGTGCGCCGACCATGCCGCCGGTCACGGATTCGGCGACCGCAAGGGTCAAACCGCGCTCGCGAAGCAGTTGCAGAACCACTGATTCCATCGTCTCGTCATCGGTGCCGAAGACATAGAGGCCAATCACATCGCGGACCGCTGCTTCTTCCTCGGCGAGGATCCGGGTGGCTTCTTCCTCGGTCTCGGCCTTGACCGTCACCCGCACCTTCAGGCCCTCGATGCCGCTGGCTTGAAAAGCGATGGTGGCGCGGCCGGTCTTATCCAGATGCGCCATCCGCTCGGTCAGCATTTCGTCGAGACCGGACTCGGACTGGCCCCAAGTCTTCAGCACCCGGCTCTTGATCACCGCCGTCACGCCGGCACGCCGCTGCAGGTCCGGGATCACGCATTCCTCGACCATCATCTTCATCTCGAAGGGGACGCCGGGAACCGCGTAGATCACCTTGTCGCCAACCGGACAGATCAGCCCCG
>JAQBUJ010000381.1 GCA_027623845.1 Pseudomonadota bacterium | reverse complement strand
ATCGCTTTCCAATTTTCGTCAGCCATCAACATATCGCGTCACCGGCATAAAAGGGATAAGCCACTAGCGTGAAATAAATCGCGGATTTTCACTGGACGCGGCGGCACTTTGGGCCAATATTCCGATTATGCAAAAAAGATATCCCAGTGAAACGATAATGAAGATCGTCGAGTCCAAATTCGCGCTCGGCGCGATTGTGCGTCACCGTATCTACGATTTTCGTGGTGTGGTGTTCGATGTGGATCCGGAATTCGGCAATTCCGACGAATGGTATCAGTCGATTCCAGCGGATCGACGGCCCCGGCGGGATCAACCTTATTACCATTTGTATGCGGAGAATCCGGAAAGCTATTACGTTGCGTATGTCTCCGAGCAAAATCTCGTCGAGGACAGCGACAACGGACCGGTTGGCCACCCGCAGATCGGCGCGATGTTCTCCGGCCCCGAAGACGGGCGCTATATCTCTAAAAACATGGTCGCGTGAGGCGAGCCGATGACGCTGCGCTATCTTGTCGCCGTTTTAGCCCTGATCGCAGCAGCTCAGCTGTCGCTTGTCCCCGCCGCCACTGCCGCCGGCTGGACGGTCTGTGATTGGCCGGTAGCCAAACGTCTTGCCGATAAGGTCAGCGTCGAGGGCCAGACGGTGCGCGAGGATTTCAAAAAAATCATCCAGTGCACCGGCCAGTCCTGCCCGAAACGGGTGGACGCTGTTTTGGACCTCCACGCCAAGGGCTCTGAGGAACGGGCGGTGCTTGACGCCTGCCGTGCAATGGTTCGCAAGTATATGGACCGATTTTAACGGTTCTGTGGCGCGTTGTGCCGGGTAGAGGCATTTTCTCCGGTCGATTCGACGGATTTTAAATTTATCGCCATTATATTTTTCATTGAATAACAGTTCCTTGCGAGAAAATTTTAACAAACTAAATTAACCATAATCGAAGATCTGATAACCCTGTAAAACCTGTTCCTCCGCGCTAAGCGCAGGGAGTACCATGCCGTTCGTCCCAAACTTGGGCTTGCTGGGAGGCGCGCGATGCATGATTTGGTAATCAAAGGGGCTCGGGTGATCGACGGGCTGGGAAATCCTGAGCAACAGGTTTCGGTTGCGGTGCGCGATGGTCGGATCGTTGAGATCGGCGAGATCACCGAAAGCGCCGCCGAAACCGTCGACGCGGACGGTCGGGTGCTCTGCCCCGGCGTGATCGATACGCACACTCATTATGACGCGCAGTTGACTTGGGATTCGACGGCCTCGCCATCGCCCTCCCTGGGGGTGACCTCGGTGGTGATCGGCAATTGCGGCTTTGGCATCGCGCCGTGCCCGCCGCATCTTCGCGAGACTGTCGCCTCCAATCTTTCGGTTGTCGAGGGCATGGATCTGAACGCCCTGGTCACCGGCATTGATTGGGGTTTCGAGAGCTTTCCCGAATATATGGATTTTCTGCGGACCAAGGGGGTTTATCCGAACACCGCCGTTCTGGCCGGGCATTCGGTTACCCGCACTGCGGTCATGGGCAAGGAAGGCTCGGAGCGGGCCGAGCCGACGGATAGCGAGATGGCGGCGATGAAAAACGCCGTCAAGGAGGCGTTGGACGCCGGCGCCATCGGGTTTGCGTCTTCGTTTTCGCCCAATCACATGGGCTGGAAAGGCGTGCCGATGCCGTCAACCATCGCCAGCGATGACGAGGTGCGGGCGCTTGCCGGGTTGATGAAGGGCAGGGGGCACGGCGTTTTCCAGATCGCCTCGGGTTCCCGGGGCACGGTCGAGGTGATGGAAAGCATCGCCAAGGCCAGCGGCGGTCCGGCTTTCATGACCACGGCGCTGACCATGTATAATGAAGCGTTGCCGGGCCGGGCGCATGAGATCCTCGACGCCTGCGCCGCCGCGCGTGGACGCGGCAACAAAGTTTATGCCCAGGTGACCTGCCAACCGTTCTCGATGGATTTCACCCCGGCCAACCCCTATCCGTTCTACAGCCATGACGCCTTTGCCGATATCAAGGCGGCGCCGCCAGAGGTGCTGACCAAGGCCTATGCCGATCCCTCGTTCCGCGACAAATTCCGCGCGAACCTAGCTGCGCCAAAGCCCGGCGGCATCTTCTACGGTGACTGGAACAAGGTCGAGATCACGCTTCCCGCCGAAGAGCGCAACATGGGATTGCTTGGCCAGACCGTGGCCCAAATAGCCAAGGCCAAAGGCGGAGATCCGGTCGACGCGTTCTGTGATCTGGCTTTGGACGAAAATCTGGAAACCACGGTGGTTGGCCGTTTCTTGAACGCCGCCGACGATGGCGTCGCCAGTATTCTTAAGCACGAGTCCGGCCTGGTTTCATTGTCGGATGCCGGCGCCCATCTGATCTTCATGTGCGACGCTGGTTTCGCCACCTATTTCCTCGGCCATTGGGTGCGCGATCTGGGGACCTTCGATCTGGTCGAGGGGATCCGGCGATTGACCAGCCACCCGGCGGCGCTTTACGGGATCAAGGATCGCGGGCGGGTCGCCGTTGGCGCGTATGCCGATCTGTTGATGTTCGATCCGGCGACCGTCGGCATGTCCGGTCCGACCCGAGTCAACGACCTGCCCGGCGGCGGCACCCGCACCGTGCGCGCGCCAACCGGCATCGATGCGGTTTGGGTCAACGGCGCCAAAGTGTTCGACGGCGCCGGCTATGTGGCGTTCGCCAAGGGACCGGGCCATGTGTTGGACAGCTTTAACGCCTCAGCAAGCGCTTAACGGCGCGGCGGGGTTTTTGGGGGAACGCCGACGCCGAAGGCTCACTGTTTTGTCGGGGACAATATCATCCGTCGCGCTGGCGAATGGCAGGGCCCAGGCCTGAGCATGCGGCGTATAACCGATGGGGGAGAAAAAGGCGCAGTATGTCGCCATTTCCCGCCGATATCGGCCATTCATGTCACTGAGCGGCCTCAGGCTTCGGCCCTGCCGTTCGCCAGGGCGACGGATAAGTTTCGTTGAAAATTCACCGCATCGCTGGACTTGATCCAGGGCCCAGGCCGAACGATCTCAAGTTTAAGTCTTGCCGGTTTCGGATTTGCCGTCGACGCCGACGTCTTGGATGCCGAGGGTGCGATCCTCGAAGCCTTTCGGCACCGCGCGGCCGGTGTCGGTGAAGGCGCGGCGCACCGCCTCGACATTGCGGCCGACCACCTCACGGCGGTTCTCCCGGGTGAAGGCGTTGGAGGCGTAAAGCGTGTCCATTGAGCCCTGGAAGCGTGGCATGACATAGCGGGCGAACAATTCATAGCTGCGCAGGGTCTGCTCGCGGTTGGCCCATTCATGAGCCCGGAACATCACGCCGCCGAAGCCGCCGCCGCTTAGCTCCAACAGCCGCTCGATCCCCTTGATCGCGACATCGGGCGAGCCGACCAGGGTGGTGCCCATCTTCACGCCGTCGCGGATCGTCGGAGCGTCCCGGCGGGCGCCCGAGGGTGTCCTGGAAATAGGTCGTGGTCTCGGTCCGTTCGCCGTTATGGATCTCGCGCAGCGCCTGCTCGGTATCCTCGGCGATGTGCATGACCACGACGACGCGCCAGTCCTTGCGGTTCATCGTCTTGCCGTGCTTGGCGGCTTCCTCCTCGGCGATCTTCCATTGCCCGGCCAGCGCCTCCGGCCCGCCGGGAATGCCAGCGCCGATCGAGAGCACCCCCAGTCCGTGCCGGCCTGCCGCCATCATGCCGAACGGCGTGATCGTGCTGGCCACGGCGATTTCGAAACGCGGATCGCTATAGGGGGCCAGATGCAGCCGCGCCTTGTTTAGCTCAAACCAGTCGGTCTTCATGGTGACCGGTTCTTCGCCCTTCAGCAGCGCGGTGATCGCGTCCAGAGACTCGACCATGCGGGTGCGCTGGGTGACCGGGTCGATGCCAAGCATATAGGCGTCCGACGGCAGCGCGCCGGGGCCGCAACCCAGCATGGTCCGGCCTCGGGTCATATGGTCGAGCTGCACGAAGCGCTGCGCCACCATGAAGGGGTTGTGATAGGGCAGGCTGGTCACGCCGGAGCCAAGCTTGATGTGTTTGGTCCGCTCCGCCGCCGCAGCGATGAAGATCTCCGGCGCCGCGATGATCTCCCAACCGGCGGAGTGATGCTCGCCCACCCAAGCCTCGTCAAAGCCGAGATGATCGATCCATTCGATCAGTTCCAGATCCCGCGCCATGCCGAGGGTCGGGTTTTCGCCAAGCCGGTGAAACGGGGCGAGGAAGATGCCAAAGTTCAAACCACGATGGGCCATGATCGACTCCTTG
>JAQBUJ010000380.1 GCA_027623845.1 Pseudomonadota bacterium | reverse complement strand
CCGCCGCTGGAAATCCTTGAGGCGGCCTATCCGGTGATGTTCCGGCAATGGGCGTTGCGGACGGATAGCGGCGGCGCCGGCCGGCATCGCGGCGGTCTTGGGGCGGTTTATGAGATCGAGCTGCTGGAGCAGCAGGCCAATGCGTTTTTGTTCGGCGAGCGCGGTCGTTTCGCGCCTCCCGGCGTGTTGGGCGGCGGTGAGGGGGCGCTGAACCGGTTCCGCTATGAACAAGATGACGGCGAGCATGCCCCGCCGCTGGCCTCGAAGATGGTCGGCATCGATCTGGCGCGGGGCCAGGCGGTGCGCCTGGAAACCCCGGGCGGCGGTGGATACGGCCCGGCGATGGAGCGTGACCCCGGCGCGGTAGCCGAGGATGTCCGGCTTGGTTATGTCAGCGCCGAGGCGGCGCGGCGGGACTATGGCGTCGCCCTGGATGGCAGCGGAAAGTTGGATGAGACCGCCACCCGAACCCTGCGGAGCGCGGTCTCATGAGCAGCGATGACCGGACTGCCCAAGGTTTTGGCCAAAGTTCTGGCCAAAGTTCTGGCCAAGATTCCGCCCAAAGTTCTGGCCAGCGTTATGTTATCGGCGTCGATGTCGGCGGCACCTTCACCGATGTTTTCGTGCTCGACGAGGCTGCCGGCAAGGCGGAGATCGCCAAGGTTCCGACCACGCCCGACGATCAATCCCGCGGTTTCCTTGAGGGTATTCGGACACGGGTTGGCGATCTTGCCGAGGTGCTGACCGTCGTGCATGGCACCACCGTCGCCACCAACGCCCTGCTGGAACGCAAGGGCGCGCGGACCGGGGTGATCACCACGACCGGCTTTCGCGACGTGCTGGAGATGCGCCGACGCGACCGGCCGCGCACCTGGGGGCTATGGGGGACTTTTGAGCCGATCGTCCCGCGCGATCGCCGTCTGGAGGTCGATGAGCGGGTTCTGGCCGATGGCACGGTGCGCCAGGCGGTCGACCCCGACGCAGTGCGCGCCGCAGCGGCGCACCTGCTTGAGATGGGCTGCGAGGCCCTGTCGATCGTCTTCATCAACGCCTATGCCAATACCGAAAATGAGCAGGCCGCCAAACAGGCGGTGCAGTCGGTCTGGCCGAACGAGCATGTGACCGTCTCCAGCGATATTTTGCCGGAAATTCGCGAATTCGAGCGCGCCTCGACAGCCACCTTGAACGCCACTTTACAGCCCGTCCTCGGGCGTTATCTGGGGGCCTTGGAAAACGCGCTGAGAGGCGACGGTTTCGCCGGTGAGGTGCTGATCGTGCAATCAAACGGCGGCGTCATGTCGGTGGATACCGCCAGGGCCAGGCCGGTGCGCACCGCCTTGTCGGGGCCGGCGGCCGGGGTCATCGCGGCGGCCTATATAGGCGAGGCGGCCGGGTTTCCCAATCTGGTGACCTGCGACATGGGCGGCACCAGCTTTGATGTGTCCCTGGTGGCCAGTGGCCGGGCGTCCCTGGCGGCGCAAACCTCGATCGGGTTCGGCATGGTGGTGCGCTCACCGATGATCGAGACGATTACCATCGGCGCCGGTGGCGGCTCAATCGCCCGGGTCGATGCCGGCGGGTTGCTGCAGGTGGGGCCGGAATCCGCCGGGTCCGATCCGGGGCCGGTTTGCTATGGCCAGGGCAATGACCGCCCGACCGTCACCGACGCCAATGTCGTGCTTGGCCGGATCAATGCCGATCGACCAATCGGTGGGCGTCTCGACCGGCTGGATGTGGCGGCGGCGATCACGGCGATCCGCCAGTGCATCGCCGAGCCGCTCGGCCTGGAGGTCATCGAGGCCGCCGACGCCATCCTGCGGGTGGCCAATGCCAAGATGGCCAGCGCCATCCGTCTGGTCTCGATCGAACGCGGCCATGATCCCAAGAGCTTTGCCGCCATGCCATTCGGCGGCGGCGGGGCGTTGCATGCCGGCGCCCTGATCCGCGATGTCGGGCTGTCCCGCGCCGTCGTACCCCGGTTTCCCGGCGTCACCAGCGCGCTTGGCTGTGTGATCGCCGACATGCGCCATGACCATGTGCATACGATCAATCGGATGCTTGATGAGCTGGATCTGCGGGCCCTTGACGACGAGATGGTCGGGCAGGCCGCCGAGGGGCACCGGGTGCTCGACGGGGCCGGCGTCGCCTTCGAGAGCCGGGCCGAGGAGTTCGAGCTCGACATGCTCTATCTCGGCCAAACCCATACGGTGTCGGTGCGTCTACCGGTGCGTGTCTCCGGTTCAACAACCCGCATCGATCAGCAGATCATTCGCACAGCTTTCGAGCAAGGCTACCGCGCGGCTTATGGGCGGTTGCTGGAGGGGATACCAATGCGGGTGATGAACCTTCGCTCAGCGGTAATCGGCCGGCGGCCTCGGTTCGATCTGTCGCTGCTGGCCCCGGCGCCGGACGCCAGTCTGGAAGCGGCGGCGCGTGGCACCAGGCGAGTCCATACCGGCGCTGAGTGGCAGCAGGCCAGCGTCCATGACCGGCTGGCCTTGCCGGTTGGCGCAATCATCGCCGGCCCGGCTATTTTGGAGCAACCGGACGCGACGATCTATATCGAACCGGGCATGTCCGGTGAGGTTGACCGCTTTGGCAATGTATTGATTGCGATAACATCATGAGCAAGGATTTGAGCGCCCTGGATCTGTCCCGCACCGCGTTGATTCTGGGCGATCTGCAGAACGACTTTTTGCATCCCGACGGAGCCTATGGTCGCCGCGGCCCGGCGTCGCCGGAAATCGCCGCAGTGCCCGGTCGGGTGGCGCCGGTGGCCAGGGCGATGCGGGCGGCGGGCGGCTGGGTGGTCTCGACGCATTTCACCCTGGTGCCGGGACGCGACGGCGAGCCGTTCATCTCGGCGCATCTAAAATCGGTGCGGCCGTTCCTGAAGAAAGGGGATTTCGCCCCCGGAGGATGGGGCCAGGACTTGGTCGAGGAACTAAAACCCGCCGACATGATGGTAGAAAAGGTCGCGTTTTCAGCATTTTACATGAGTCGACTGGAGTGGGTTCTTAAGAAGGCGGGGGTCGATACCCTGGTCTTCACCGGCATCGTCACCAATGGCGGCGTCGCCTCGACCTTGCGGGATGCCCATGTCCGCGACTTTTCGACGTTTTTGTTGAGCGATGGCTGCGCGGCTTTCGGCGTCGAGGTGCATGAGACCGCCGTTGCGGCGCTGCGCCCAGTGACGACGGTGCTGAGCTGCGCCGAATTCCTCAAAGCCATTACTCCAGCAACGAGCACCCGATGAGCCGCATCCTGGCGAACCGCGCCTTCGAGGCTCAGGTTCCGGTGCTGGTGATTGGCGGCGGCGCCTGCGGCCTGATCGCGGCGTTGGCCGCCCATGACGCCGGCGCCGAGGTGATGGTGCTGGAGCGCGATGTCATTCCCAGCGGTTCGACGGCGCTTTCCTCCGGCTTAATCCCGGCCTGCTCGACCCGGTGGCAGCGGGCCATCGGGGTCGCCGACCCGGCTCGCCAATTTGCCGCCGATATCCAGGCCAAGGCCAAGGGCGAGGCCGATCCGGAGTTGGTGCAAACCGTCGCGGCGGCATCGGGACCGGCGCTGGAATGGCTGGCCGACAGCCATGGCCAGGCCTTCGTGCTGCTTGAGGGGTTCCTTTATCCCGGACACGCGGTGCTGCGCATGCACGCCCATCCGGACAAAACCGGCGCGGCGCTGGTCGCCGGTCTTCTGGAGGCGACGACGGCGGCTGGGATTGATGTGGTGACCTCAGCCCATGTGACCGCCTTGTTCGCCGAGACCGACGGCCGGGTCGCCGGGGTTGAGATCACCCGACCGGACGGCACAACCGACGCGCTCGGCTGCGAGGCTCTGGTGCTGGCCTGTAACGGCTATGGCGGCAACCCGGCGATGGTCGCCCGCTATATCCCGGAAATGGCCGATGCGTTGTATTTCGGCCATACCGGCAACCAGGGCGATGCGGTGGTCTGGGGCGAGGCGCTGGGCGCTGAGGCGCTGCATATGGGCGCCTATCAGGGCCACGGCTCGGTGGCGACGCCGCATGGGGCGCTGATTACCTGGGCGATTATGATGCAGGGCGGCATCCAGCTGAACACCGAGGGCCGCCGCTTCTCCAACGAGCATGAGGGCTATTCCGAGCAATCGGTAAAGGTGTTGGCGCAGCCCGAGCAGATCGCCTGGAACGTCTATGACCAGCGGATGCACCAGCTCGGCCTGGAATTCCCCGATTATCGCGGCGCTGATGCGGCGGGCGCGGTACGCCGGGCCGATACGCC
>JAQBUJ010000379.1 GCA_027623845.1 Pseudomonadota bacterium | reverse complement strand
ATTGCTCCGCCGACATTTCCAGGGAAAAAAACGCGACCACGGGTTTTTCGGTTTCCCCGGCCCGTAACGCGGCGGTCGCCACATGAAATGCCAGGTTGGTCGCCAGAGCCGTCTTACCCATCGCCGGCCGTCCAGCCAGGATCAGCAGATCCGAGGGATGCAGACCGCCCAGTTGCTTGTCCAGATCGGTAAAGCCGGTGGCCACGCCGGCCAGCCCGCCGTCGCGTTTAAAGGCGGCCTCGGCCATTCGCACTGATTCGGTCAGCGCCTCGCCAAACGCCTGGAAACCACCCTCCGATGCGCCATGCTCGGCCAGGGAGAACAGCTTACCCTCGGCGATTTCAATTTGCTCGGTGGCCGGGGCGTCCAGGTCCTGGGTATAGGCGTCGTTGACGATGTCTTCGCCAAGATCGATCAGTTGGCGACGGATATGGGCGTCGCGTATCGCCCGCCCATAGTCCTCGGCGTTGATCACTGTGACCACCGAGGCGGCGAGGCGGACCAGATATTGTGCGCCGCCGATCTCTTTCAGCGCTTCATCCTGGTCGAACAATGGCTTCAGGGTGACCGGATTGGCGATCTGGCCACGCTCGATCAGGCGCCCGCAAGCCTCGAAGATCCGCCCGTGCACCGGATCGGCGAACTGATCGGCGGCAAGATATTCTCCGACCTGCTCATAGGCCCGGTTGTTGACCAAGATCGCGCCAAGCAAGCCTTGTTCGGCTTCCAGATTATGCGGCGGCTCACGCAGGGGCGCCGCACTGACATCGCGCAGGCTGATGGGGGTGATGTTCGTGGGTTCATCTTGGATGGACATGACCAAGACCATAGCAGGCTTGCGTCTTCTCGGCACGGGAAAAGAACCAACACGTTATAAAATATTAGGCGATATCAACAAGTTATGATCTGTGAATTATGTTAATTGCGGGGAAAACTTTAAACCCATTTGGGGGCTTCCCAGCGAATCCTTTTGCCGACGTGCAAACGGCGCGCCGAGGCGCGCCGTTCGTGGTCGATTGTACAGGCCTGCCGCAACCGGGTCAGCCAGAGCGTCAGGCGTTGTCGGTTTCCTCGGCCGCTTCGCTCGGCGCGGGCGCCTCGTCAGCGGCTTCGGGAGCCTGGAACGCTGCCTGGGCCTGCGCCCGGGATTCGGCCCGCCGCTGGTTTTCATCCTCTTCTTCCTCGAATTGCTCATCCCTGGTGCCGACAGCGCGCCCCAGTTGCAATTGTTGTTCGGATTCTTCGAGGGTGCGAGCGATATTCACGGTGATATCCACCGAGACCTCAGGATGCAGGCTAACGCGAATGCGCTCCAGCCCGAGAGTCTTCAAAGCCCGGTCGATCACCACTTGCTGGCGGGCGATGGTCATACCGGCGGCGCTGACCGCGTCGGAAATGTCGCGGGCGGTGACCGAGCCATAAAGCTGGCCGCTATCGCCGGCGGCCCGAATAATCGGCACTGTCAGGCCTTTTATCTTGGCGGCGACCTGCTGCGCTTCTTCCCGGCGGGCCAGGTTCTCGGCTTGCAGTTGCGTCTTCTGGGTGCCGAAGAATGAAAGGTTGTCCTTGGTTTTTCTCAAGGCCTTTTTCTGCGGCAGTAGATAGTTGCGCGCGTAGCCTGATTTGACGGTGACGACATCACCCATCTGGCCAAGTTTTTCGACGCGTTCGAGAAGGATGACTTCCATGGCCTTCGCTCCTAAGAAGAAGGGTGTGTGCTAGGGACTGGGCCGGCGGCCCGTCGGAGATCTTGGCGCGAGGTCATGTTGTCGATGCCCCCCCGCGTAAGCGTGCCTTCAGGCCAGCGAAATGATCGATGAGCCCAAGGATGACCGCCGCCGGTGTGCCCCAGCGGCTTATACTCAACAGGGCGTAGATCACGAACAAAAGCCCGAAGGGGACTTTGCTGCGGTCGGCCGCTGCATGCGCGACCCCGAGCCCGGAAAGGAACAATGGGAAGGCAAAAGTGCCGGCGAGCGCCAGCGCGAGATAGCCGAGCGAATCCCCGATGGTGATACCAAGCAGGAAACTTGCGGCAAAGCAAACGATCAGCCAATGCGGCAGTTCGATTTCCGCCATCCTCGGTGATGGACGCATGTTGTGGCTGAAACGGGAGAGTACGCCCTGAGCCAATACGCCATTTAACAATACCGTTGCCATGCTGCCGATCGCGATCATTGCCGGAGCAACCTGGATGATCAGTTTTTCGATCACTTCCAACTGGCCCGGTGTCGCCGCATCGGTTCCGGTGATCGCCGCTCCGTATGCCGCCCGGTAATGCAGGATAAATGGCTCCAGCAGCCGGGTCATCAAGGCTTCCAGGCTGTCGCCGTTGGCCATGGTGTAGAAAAACGTCAGAACCAAGACCGCGACTGGAACCAATGTCAGCCAAATGGAAAGCATGCCCGGTGGATACCACTGCACCGTCTTGCCGCCCGAGGCGTCGATTGTCGATCGCGATAGCATCGCGCTTCGGCAGACCAGGAATACCGGCAACGCGTAGGCGCCGATATACATGACCCCGCCCAAGGTGCTGCTGGCGGCGATCACGATCAGCGCCGCCATGGCTCCGGCAATTCCCGCCGCCCTGGCGCCCATTGAAAGGCCGACCAGGAACAGCGGCAATGGTGTGAGAATGGCGAGCAGCAGCGCTCCCAGCGACCAGACAATGGCCGCTAGATACAAACCCGCGCTGATCAGCCCAGCACTCCCAACAAGGAGCCATGCCGCATTCATTTCGCATTGCCGTTCGTCTTTGCTCTGCCCGCCGTTCGTTCAGGCGAGCAGATACGGAATCAGGGCCATGAAGCGAGCCCGCTTGATCGCCTTGGACAAAAGGCGTTGTTTCTTCGCCGACACCGCAGTGATCCGGCTCGGGACGATCTTGCCGCGCTCCGAGATGAAGCGTTGCAACAACTTGATGTCCTTGTAGTCGATCTGCGGCGCGGATTTTCCCGCGAACTGGCAGGATTTGCGGCGACGCATGAACGGACGGCGCACCGCAGGGCGGGAAATTGAAAGAGTGCTCACAGTGGTTCTCCCCTATCAGGATGCGTCCGGCTCGGCCTTGGGCGCGTCGTCGGGTTTAGCTTCGGTCGCGCGCTCGGCCCGGGGACCATCGGCTTGGTCGTCCCGGTCTACCCGTGGCGGACGGTCCCGGTCGGGACGACGACCGCGATCACCCCGGTCACCTCGATCTCCGCGGTCACCTCGATCGGACTTAGCCTGCATCATGATCGACGGGCCCTCAGGAAGTTCATCCATCCGGATTGTCAGATGGCGAAGCACATCTTCGCTCAGCCCCATGTTGCGCTCCATCTCGATCACCGCGTCTGACGGGGCGTCAATATTGAACATGGTGTAGTGGCCTTTCCGGTTCTTCTTGATCCGGTAGGCGAGGTTTTTCAGTCCCCAATACTCACGCATTTTCACCTCGCCGCCATTATTGGCGAGGATCTCCGCCATTTGGTCGGCAAGCTGCTCTGCTTGAGTGGTGGACAGTTCCTGGCGTGCAATAAACACGCACTCATAGTACGACATTTAAGCTCCTTACGGCTTATCGGAAACCGCGCAATGCGGTCCCAAGCCGGCAATGCCGGCAAGGAGTTATGTATGGATCCCGAAGTGAGTGGCCTGCGAATACGCGTCGCAAAGCCCCAGGTCTCGAGACCGCCGGACTATACAGATATCCTTGGCCGACGCAAGGGTGCGGATCGGTGGGGCCGGACTTGACTCGGATCGGGCCGCGCCGTCACCTTCGCCAACAGGGAATTAGCCAGTACGGATGATGCGGCATGACGGACGGAACCAACGGGCGGGCGATTGTTTTCCCGGGGCAGGGATCGCAAGCGGTCGGCATGGGACAAGCCCTGGCTGGCGCCTATCCGGTGGCCCGCGAAACATTCGCCGAGATTGACGAGGCTTTGGGCGAACGGCTGTCGACGTTGATGTTCGAAGGCCCGGAGGACGCGCTCACGCTTACCCGCAATGCCCAACCCGCGTTGATGGCGGTGAGTATCGCGACGCTGCGGGTGCTCGAAAGCGAGGCGGATAGATCCATCGATCAGTTCGCTGATTATGTCGCGGGCCACTCGCTTGGGGAGTATTCGGCGCTCGCCGCAGTCGGCGCTCTCGACCTCGGTGACGCGGCCAGGCTGCTACGGCTGCGGGGCGAATCGATGCAGACCGCCGTGCCGGTTGGTGAAGGCGCGATGGCGGCTTTGCTCGGCGCCGAAATCGACGTTGCCCAAGAGATCGCGGCTGAGGC
>JAQBUJ010000378.1 GCA_027623845.1 Pseudomonadota bacterium | reverse complement strand
CCTGGACAGCCGCCGACCTGCCGCTGCTTGGCGACCCGAGTTTTATCGATCGTATGGGGCATTTTGTGCATGCCCATCAGGATCAGGGGTATCGCTTCGACATGCCGGTGATGGGCTATCAAGCGCTCTTCTACGCGCCCGATTTCGAGGCGAAGGTCAAGAGTGAGACCGGGATCGCAGTCCTGAAAACCCTGGTCCACGAAATTCGCCGGGGCGCCTTCGCCAAGACCGACGAGGATGGCTGGGAGATCAGTTTCCGCGCCGAGGCGGCGATCCGCAACGAGCTTGACCCGACGAGCCATCTGCCGATCGGCGCGGTCGACTATGCGACCGACCTTAGCTATTCGAACACGGTGTTGTTCTCGGTCCACGAAACCGCCTTGGCCGCCTTCGGTGACTGGGCGCGCAGCAACGGGCTGGCCTGACCACATCGCAATGCGGCCCGGCGCCTGTTATTGCCGGGTCAGCAAATGCGCAATCACCTGATCGACCAACGCGTCGACATCCTGCTCACTGCTCTTCAGAACAATCTCGGCGTCCAGCGGCGCTTCGTAGATGGAATCGATGCCGGTGAAGTTCTTCAACTCGCCGGCCCGCGCCTTTTTGTAGAGGCCCTTGGGATCGCGGGCCTCACAAATCTCCAGCGGCGTATCGACGAAGATCTCGATGAACTCACCATCCTCCATCAAGGCCCTGGCCATTTGCCGCTCGGAGCGGAACGGCGAGATGAAGGAAACCAAGGTGACCAACCCGGCATCCACCATCAGCTTGGCGACCTCGGCGACACGGCGGATGTTTTCCACCCGGTCCTGATCGGTGAAGCCCAGGTCCTTGTTCAGACCATGGCGAACATTGTCGCCATCCAGCAGATAGGTCCGTTTACCCATACTAAGGAGCTTTTGTTCCAGCCGATCGGCGACGGTGGATTTCCCCGCTCCGGATAGCCCGGTAAACCAAAGCACACAAGGTTTCTGGCCATTAATTCTGGCCCGCGCGGCCTTATCGATCTTCATGTCATGCCAGGCGATATTGCTTGCCCGGCGCAGCGCGAAATCGATGACACCGGCGCCGACGGTGGCGTTGGTGAAGGTATCAATCAACACGAAAGCGCCGGTTCCTGGATTGTCGGCATGGGCATCGAAGGCAATCGCTCTGTCCAGAGCGATCTTGCAATAGCCGACATCATTCAGTTCCAGAGTCTTCGCCGCGAGAAAATCCAGCGTATTGACGTCGATGCGATGCACCAGATCGGTTATCTGGGCGGTCGCGGTGGTGCTGGCCAAGCGAATGACATAGGACCGCTCCGGCAGCATCGCTTCGTGATCCATCCAAATCAGATGCGCGGCGAACTGATCGGCGACCTCCGGAGGATCACCGCGTTCGGCGATGATATCGCCTCGGCTGATATCGATTTCGCGATCCAGAACCAGGGTCACCGACTGACCGGCCTGCGCCCGATCCAAGTCGCCTGAAGGGCCGACGATCCGGGATACCGTGGCGCTCCGGCCCGAGACGGCGGCAATGATCGACATGCCGCAGGCCACCGCGCCCGACGCGATCAACCCGCTGAACCCGCGAAACTCCGAGTTTGGCCGGTTCACCCACTGTACCGGAAGCCGAAAACTCCCGGCCCCGTCATCGCGGCCCGTCTCGATGGTCTCCAAAATCTCCATCAAGGTCGGGCCGCTATACCAAGGCATCGCCGCACTGGCGGCGAACACATTATCTCCGTGCAGCGCCGACAGCGGAACGCAGCGCACGTCCTCGATACCCAGTTCCGCCGCGAAGACGCGATATTCCGCCACGATTCGGTCAAACACCTGCTGGTCATAACCCACCAGATCCAGCTTATTGACCGCCAGAACAGCCTGGTGGATGCCAAACAGGGAAACGATGTAACTGTGGCGTCGGGTCTGCGTCAGGATGCCTTTCCGGGCGTCGACCAGGATCACCGCAAGATCGGCGTTCGAAGCGCCGGTGGCCATGTTGCGGGTATATTGCTCATGCCCTGGCGTATCGGCGGCGATGAACTTGCGCTTGTCGGTTTCAAAATACCGATAGGCGACGTCGATGGTGATGCCCTGCTCGCGCTCGGCCTGCAATCCGTCGACCAGCAGCGCCAGATCGACGGTATCGCCCTGGGTGCCATATTTATGGCTCTCGATCTCGGTGGCGGAAAGCTGATCCTCGAAGACGGTTTTTGAGTCGTAAAGCAACCGGCCAAGCAAGGTCGACTTGCCGTCATCCACCGACCCGCAGGTTATGAAGCGCAACTGATCCTTGCGATCCTGCGCGGCGAGGAAGTCGTCGATGTCAATCTCTACCGAGGCGGTATCGTCGGCGTGCGCCATCAGAAATACCCCTCCTGCTTCTTCTTTTCCATCGACCCGATCTGATCATTATCGATCAACCGGCCCTGGCGCTCAGAGCCACGGCTTTGCAGCAGCTCCAGAATGATGTCGGCGACCGTGGTCGCCGCGGACGGAACCGCCCCGGTTAACGGATAGCAACCGAGGGTGCGAAAACGGACCCGCATGGTCTCCGGTCGCTCGCCCGGCTCCAGCGGCAAACGGTCGTCATCGACCATCACCAATACCCCGTCGCGCCGAACCACTGGTCGGGGCGCCGCTAAATACAGCGGTACGATGGGGATATCCTCGCGATGAATATATTGCCAGATGTCCAACTCGGTCCAATTCGACAGTGGAAAAACCCGGACGCTCTCGCCCGGCGCGATACGTGTATTGTAGAGGTTCCACAGTTCGGGCCGCTGGTTCTTCGGGTCCCAGCGATGCGCCGCGGTGCGGAATGAGAACACCCGTTCCTTGGCCCGTGACTTCTCCTCGTCCCGGCGCGCGCCGCCAAAGGCCGCGTCGAACCCATGCGCGTCCAAGGCCTGCTTGAGCGCCTCGGTTTTCATCACATCGGTATGAACCTTCGAGCCATGGCTGAACGGGCCGACGCCGCGCGCCACGCCATCGGCATTGATATGCACGATCAAATCGAGGCCGTAGCGAGCGGTGATCGCGTCGCGAAACCGGATCATCTCCTGAAACTTCCAGGTCGTATCCACATGCAGCAGCGGAAAGGGCGGCTTGCCCGGCGCGAAGGCCTTCATCGCCAAATGCAACATCACGGCGGAGTCCTTACCGATCGAATAAAGCATCACCGGGTTGCGAAACTCGGCCGCTACCTCGCGGATAATGTGAATGCTCTCGGATTCGAGCCGGTCCAGATGCGATAGCCGCGCGGTGACCGCCGACAGGTCCCTCGCAGCGGCGGCTTGCAATGGTCGATCGAGGGTTTCCTTCGGCTTGACCAACAAAATGCTCCTTTGCCGTATGTAGCCTGCTTCACGGCTGGCCGAACAGTGGATATACGGGCGGCCAAGCAGTTTCAATCCATCGGACCGAAAGTACCGCCTATTTTATGCGCAACCACCCGATCTTGGGGTATAATGCGCCCCATGCGCGACCTTGATACCATATTCTCGCCGCCCGCCTCGCTCGCCGCCATGCTGGACGAAAGCAAGCGGGCGGTGGTGTTCACCGGGGCTGGCATCTCAACGGAATCGGGCATTCCCGATTTTCGCAGCCCTGGCGGCATCTGGACCAAGATGGCGCCGATCCAGTTCCAGGATTTCATCGCCAGCGACGAGATGCGCCGGGAATCCTGGCGCCGAAAATTCGCCATGGAGGAAACTTTTGCCCAGGCCGAGCCCAATCTTGGCCACCATGCGGTGGCCGAACTGGTACGGCGCGGCAAGGTTGCGGCCATCATTACCCAGAACATCGACAATCTGCATCAGGATTCCGGCATTCCAGCAAACCAAGTCATAGAACTGCACGGCAACAGCACCTACGCCAGCTGTCTTGACTGCGGCGCCCGTCACGAGCTTGACGTCATTAAACAAAGCTTTATCGGCCGCGACGCGTTGCCGGAATGCCAGTCTTGCGGCGGCATGGTGAAGACGGCGACGATTTCGTTCGGCCAGTCAATGCCGGTTGGGCCGATGCAACGGGCCGAGGAAGAAACCCTGGCGTGTGACCTGTTCATCGTTATCGGGTCCTCGCTTGTGGTTCACCCCGCCGCCTCGTTTCCCCTGATCGCCAAACGCAACGGCGCTCGGTTGGTGATTCTCAACCGGGAACCGACGCCCTTGGACGACCATGCCGATTTGGTCCTTCACGAAGAAATCGGCCCAACGCTTTCAACCGTGGTTCCTGTGACCTGACCATCACCGCAAAGGAGACGACCCTAAAAATGGAGAAC
>JAQBUJ010000377.1 GCA_027623845.1 Pseudomonadota bacterium | reverse complement strand
ACGATCTCGGTGTTTGGGGTTCGGGAAAGTAACTCCGGCAGCACCTTCAGTTTCGAGGAGCGGTTGCCGCCGCCGAGAATCACGAAGGCGCGCCGCATAACGTCGCCATCGATCCACAACGGCAGATCCTCCGGCAGGGCCAGCGCAGTGACGCCGCCGATTTCCATCCCGGTCACCGCCTTGGTCTCCTCGGCGCTGGCGAAGGACACTTTGAGGGCGCCGAGTTTCTTTCTCACGGTGTGATTGACGTCGAGCCGATGGGTCGCAAGAACGACGCAGGCGGCGAACTTGGCCTCGCCGGTCTTAGAGCGGACCACAATGGTATTGGCCGAGTCAGCCGGCTCAACCCCATAACGCTCACAAAACACCGCCGTATCCGCCAGATCCGGATCACAGTCCCAGACCTCGAATGCAAGGCCCGAGGCCTCCAGGATGGTGCGAATTTCGGGTAGGGTGTCGGTCATGGCTGACTCTCAATTGAGCGTGAGGGCGCCCTATTCCGGCGTCGGCACTGGCGCTGGTGGATTGGCCTGACGATCGCGCTCGATCATGCCAAGCAATAGGGCGGCAAGGCCGAACAGGGTAAGCCAGATCGCCCTGGTCCAGGGCACGAACAGTTCGATCGAGAGGATCTGGTTGGGGGTATCGCGCAGATACAGCACCGGGAAGGTGACTCCGGGCGTCAGATTGCGTCGATCGGACTCGAGAATACCGTGCACCTTGCCCTCGGGCAGATCCAGGAGGCGGACGGCGTAGCGGGCGTAATCGTCCGATGGGGCTTCGATCGAAACAATCTCGGCATCGCTGACACTGCCGCCAGTCAGAAACGCGACATGGCGTTGGCCGAAGAACAAGGCGCCGGCAAAGGCCAGTCCCGCGACAACAAGCAACATCGTCGGGGTCGGCTTGAGTAACCGCCTGACGAAGGAAAGCCGTAGGGGAACTTCCGAGGGCGCCATGGCCGGGCAATCCGCCTGTTGAGTTAATTGATCGAATATCGAAAGGGCCGCGCGACGGCGGCCCTTCCTAATAGCGCTGTGTACCGCAGCTTAAGCGTTGACGGCGGCGGCGACGCCTTTTTGCTCCAGCAGGTCGCCCAGCTCGCCGGTTTCGTACATCTCGCGGATGATGTCGCAACCGCCGACGAACTCCCCCTTCACATAGAGCTGCGGGATCGTCGGCCAGTCGGAGAAGGCCTTGATACCGTCACGGACCGCCGGATCCTCAAGCACGTTGAGGGTGCTGAATTTGATCCCCAGATGGGTCAGAACCTGAACCACGGCGGCGGAGAAACCGCATTGTGGGAAAACCGGCGTACCCTTCATGAACAAGAATACGTCGGAACCATTGACTTCGGTCTGGATGCGCTCGCGCGTTGCGTCGTCAAGCATGATGAATGTCCCCAGGGATTGCTGTTTCGGGTGTCAGGCGTCGGGCGCCGCAGTTTGCAGGGCCAGGGCGTGAAGCTCGTTGCCCATCCGACCCTTTAGCGACGCGTATACCATTTGATGCTGCTGTACACGGGTTTTGCCAACGAAGGCAGACGACACGACATGGGCGGCGTAGTGATCGCCATCGCCGCGCAGATCCTCGATCGTGACTTTCGCGTCCGGAAAATCTTCCAAGATCAGGCTTTCAATTTCTCCGGCGTCCATCGCCATGGCGTTCGTGTCTCCTTGGTCACTTTCAGGCGCCCAGCATATAGCCGGGAAGCCAACCCTCATGCTGTGATCTTAGCATGTCCAGGGATATGGAGTCATCGGGGCCAAGAGTCAACCGGTCGTCACTGGTGGTTTTGCCGATGATCCGCGCCGAAACGCCTGCGGTTCGGGCCTCGTCAACGATCGCCGCAGCGTCGGACGCGGTCACCAGATAGCGCGCTTGATCCTCGCCAAACAGGAATCCATGCAGCGGCGCGTCGCCGGATAACGCCAATGCAGCACCCAGGCCCTTGGCCGCCAGGGCCATCTCGGCGACCGCAACCGCGATACCGCCATCCGATATATCGTGGCAGGCGGTGACCCGGCCGTCCTGGATCAAGCCACGCACAAAATCGCCATTGGCTTTTTCGGCATCCAGGTCGACTGGTGGCGGCGCGCCGGCTTCCTGACCGGCGATCTCGCGCAGATAAACCGACTGACCAAGCCATCCGGTGGTCTCGCCGATCAGCACCAGGGCCTCGTCCGCCCGCTTGAACGCGACCGTGGCGTGTTTGGAAACATCGTCAAGCACGCCCACGCCGCCGATCACCGGGGTTGGCAGGATCGCCTCGCCATCGGTCTCGTTGTAGAGCGAGACATTACCGGACACGACCGGAAAACTTAGGGCCAGCGCCGCCGCCCGCATGCCGGCGATGCAGCCGACGAATTGGCCCATGATGCGGGGCCGCTCCGGATTACCGAAATTCATGTTGTTAGTGAGCGCCAATGGCATCGCGCCGGTCGCCGTCAGATTGCGCCAAGCCTCGGCGACCGCCTGGGCGCCGCCGGCTTCGGGATCGGCGACGCAATAGCGCGGCGTGCAATCAACGGTCATCGCCAGCGCTTTGTTGGTATCGCGCACCCGCACCACCGCCGCATCACCGCCCGGCCGTACGATCGTGTCATTCATGATCAGATGATCAAATTGCTCCCAAATCCAGCGTCGGCTAGCCAGATCGGGGCAGGCGATCAGGGTGACCAGAGCTTGCGAGAGCGAAACCGGCGCGGCGATATCCTTGGTGGCGAGAATGTCTTGCGGCGGCGTTACTTCCCATGGCCGGTCGTATTCCGGGGATTGGTCAACCATCGGATCGATCGGAATATCGGCCTGTACGGCGCCGTCCTTGTTGATCACCAGCCGACCGGGCGTGGTCAGCCGACCGATCACCGCGAAATCCAGGCCCCAGCGCTCAAAGATTGCCCGCGCCTGGGCCTCGGCCTCCGGCTTTAGCACCATAAGCATGCGTTCCTGGCTTTCGGAAAGCATGATTTCATAGGCCGTCATGGCGTCTTCGCGCACCGGCACCGCATCAAGATCCAGCGCCATGCCAAGGCCGCCCTTGCCGGCCATCTCGACAGCCGACGAGGTGAGGCCCGCCGCGCCCATGTCCTGAATGGCGATGATCGCATCCTCGGCCATCAGTTCCAGGCAGGCTTCCAGCAACAGTTTCTCGGTGAACGGGTCGCCGACCTGCACCGTTGGGCGTTTCTCCTCGGCGTCCTCGGAAAACTCAGCCGAGGCCATGGTCGCCCCGTGGATGCCGTCCCGCCCGGTTTTGGCGCCGACATAGATCACCGGGTTGCCGGTGCCGGCGGCGGCGGACAGAAAGATCCGGTCGGCCGGCGCCAGCCCGACGGTCATCGCGTTGACCAGGATGTTGCCGTTATAAGCGGCGTGAAAATTGACCTCTCCAGCGACCGTCGGCACGCCGATGCAATTGCCGTATCCACCAATCCCGGCGACCACACCGGCGACCAGATGCCGGGTCTTGGGATGGTCCGGGTCGCCAAAACGCAAAGCATTCAAATTGGCGATCGGTCGGGCGCCCATGGTGAACACATCGCGCAGGATGCCGCCGACCCCGGTTGCCGCGCCCTGATAGGGCTCGATGAAGCTGGGGTGGTTGTGGCTTTCCATCTTGAAGACCACGGCCTGGCCATCGCCGATGTCGACCACCCCGGCGTTTTCTCCGGGGCCTTGAATCACTTGCGGGCCCTCGGTCGGCAGGGTCTTTAGCCAGCGTTTCGAGGATTTATACGAGCAATGCTCCGACCACATGGACGAGAAGATGCCAAGCTCGGTTAAACTCGGCTCACGGTCGAGGATCTGCAGGATGTTGGCGTATTCGTCCTCGGACAAACCATGCTCGGTGGCCTGCTCAACAGATATGGTCGCGTTTGGCAGGGTCATGACAGCGCCTTTACCAGACCGTCGAACAGTGCTTGGCCATCGGTCCCGCCGACGGCCGGGTCGGTGGCGTTCTCCGGATGCGGCATGAAGCCAAGCACCCGGCGTTTGGCATCCAGGACCCCGGCGATCGAACGGGCCGAGCCGTTGGGATTGCCGGTTGGGTTGTCGGTCGTATTGTCCTGGTCCGTGATCTGGCCATCGGCATCGACATAGCGAAACACCACCCGGTCCTCGCCCTCAAGCTGGTCGAGGGTCGCCTGATCGGCGACATAATTGCCATCGTTATGGGCAACCGGGATCGAAATGCATTGGCCGGGTTGGTAGCCGGCGGTGAATAACGACGCGCTGGTCTCGACGCCGATATCCAGATTGCGGCAGATGAATTT
>JAQBUJ010000376.1 GCA_027623845.1 Pseudomonadota bacterium | reverse complement strand
CCTTCGAACGTAAGGTGGCTTAAACAAGCACGTGGGGCGGCACGAAATCGTGACAGGTCCACCCGGAGCGAGCGTTGGCGCGAGGATCTCGGCGGTGTAGGTCTTGAATGCATCACCGTCCATCGCCCCTTCCAGAACCCAGGGGGCGACAAGGCCACTTCGGCGCAGGCCGGCGATGAAGGTCATGGTCTTCCAATGTCCGAAGGGCGCGCGAGACAGGAGGCGTTGGCCGACCGGGCAGCGTCCATAAAGCCGCGTCATCTTGGTGTTAACCCCACTTTCATCCAGGAACACCAGGCGCGCGGGATCAATCCAGCCCTGGGCCGCCCGCCAGGCGCTCCGCCGCGCCGCCACGTCCGGGCGGTCTTGCTCGGCAGCGTGCAGTGTTTTTTTTGAACGATAGACCAAGCCGGTCGACCGCGCTCCAGATCGCCCCGTCGCTCAGTCGGACGCCGTGCGTGGCCTCAAGCCAATCCTGTAGGCGCGCGAGCGTGATGTCCGGGTTGGCCTCGATATGGGTCGCCAACGCCACTTCCTGCTCCGCCGAAAGCTTGCGCGGACGATGCCCCCGGTTCCGGTTCGGACCGCTCTCACCGGTGTTCCGGCGACGGCCCAACGCCTTGTAGATGTAGGAAACGCTCACTGCGAACAACGCCGCCGCCCTGTAAGCTCCAAGGACACCGTCAACCGATGCTAGAATACGGTCCCGCAAATCTTCGGAATAAGCCTGACCACGCGTCCACGACATCACCGCCTCCCACAACATATCGATGCCATGTGAGAGAATCACACATCATCATGAGAAGGAATTCGATAATTGATTCTACTCAACTCGAGAATGCTCTCTAGTGGATAAAATCTGACATTTGAGTCCGGCTGGGGGCGGCGGAAGACGATCTTGGCTATATTTTGCCGGACAATCAATTGCAGTTTCACCAATCGATACTGAAACGGTTACCCCTAGCATTGAGATGTTATGTGGCTTGTGGGACGGTGCTCTACGGTGATGTCGAAAACGCTGAAGTCGTGAAAATCCACATCAATTCGGGTAAGCTCTCGCTTCAGTTTTATGAGAATTTTACCGACCCGCTGCCACTTCTTGTAAGGCGAACAAAGATAGACATGCGGTCTCAACGCGTTCGAATTTTTGACTACGATGACTCGGACCGCCAATATCTCTTCATGAAGTCTCTTTACCTTCCTGACGATCATGTTGATTTCGAGATGCAATCGAGCTTCGATAGCCAGGTTTCAAGGATCAAGGAATTTGATTATTCAGGTTATGGACCTGATGCGAATTTGTTCGATAAAACACTGTACGAGAAGAACCTATCGATCCAAAACTTCGATCTTCTAGAAATTTCGTCTTGATTGGATTCGAAGTTTCGGATCTCACTGTGTTTACGGTTCCAGACCCGGCTCGGCTGTTCCCCGTAAACAACGCGTAACGCATTGAGGTGTTGGCGTTATCCACTTTGATCCAATATTCGATATTGCGCGACGCTGCGCCGGTTACTGGAAGCCCGGCTGGTTGCGCATTCCGACGCAAAGCGGCCAGTGATTCCGGGGTAAAACGGCCAGTCCAATTTGCGGCCTGATCGACATCGTTGGGTGATCCTTCAAGCGGCTACCCTCGCGCCTTTTACAGAGGAGCGAGAATGCCCAGAGAGAGATTGCCAATGCGTAAGATACGTGACGTTTTGCGGCTCCATGCCGTCGGCCACTCGAAGCGCGCTTACACAGCTTTGAAAACGGAGACGGTTAAATCCCAGGTCCCTTCCCTCCGCCAACTTTCTTTCAAAACTTTGACCAGGCGCGAATCGGCGGCTGAATTTCTTTTGTTTTCAAAGGGCTTTAGCCAATTCGACCGAACTTCAGAGACCGCCGGACTCGGCGAATTTCGTCTCTGCATGCCCCGAGTCTCTATTCGAGCGAACCTGCCGGTTTTCGGTTCGGTTAAAGATTGTTCAATAGTTTCAGTATGTTGATACTTTGATCCGACCGAACCTTTGCAACGTGTTCCTTCGCCTTCGTCACGGTCAGAGACACCCGGAGTGGGCATAAACTAGCGTGTACCCACGCAAATCCGTGAGGGACGCTCAGTGAAGCGTGTGACCCGGCGCGCCCATCTCCCTCAGCGTCTGGCGGCGAACTCGGGTGCAATCCAGCACAACCGCGTGGAGTTCTTTCTCCATGTTCAGGGTCAGTTGCTGGATATGCTTCAGCGTCACCTCGATTTCGGCGCTCGGCGCGGGTTTGCTCTGGTCGAGGGCGAGTTCGTGGATACCGGCTATCATTGCCCTGAGCTCACCAAGGATATCGATCGACGCGGTGGCCTTCCTTGGCAGGTCGATCTCTTCCTGGCCCGCGAACAAGCCCTCAATGAAGCCCTCGAGTTCCTGGCGCCTTGTCAGTGACAACTGAGCCAGACCCTCGCGGGTGGGTAGGACGGCTATCCGAACCAAGCGGAATGGCTCGGTCCGCTTCTGGTGGCGAGTGAGGGCATTCCAAAGGCCATTGATCAGCACATCGATCAGTTCGTTGAGGGCCTCCATACTTTCAA
The DNA here is from genome assembly GCA_027623845.1 of Pseudomonadota bacterium. GTDB lineage: Bacteria > Pseudomonadota > Alphaproteobacteria > Thalassobaculales > Thalassobaculaceae > JADHLJ01. Next base: position 1,716 of record JAQBUJ010000376.1, on the reverse strand, counting down.
ATCTAGGAAACTCACCACCCCAGAGGCCCTGGACCATAACGATCGGTGACGTCGTCATCGCGGGCTTCGCCATGTTGCCGAGAAACCGGGTGCGCACTTCGTGATACGGGACCGGGCAAGCGTATCGATCCAGCAACGCTCTTACGTTTTTCTCATCCGGTGTCGGCTGTCTGGTGGATGGCGGCACGCTGAGGTCCTCATAACTTGACGTCGGCGTAATTCCAATACGCTACGCGGCGCGGAGTCAACCGGGGCCGGCTTCGGTCACTCGAACACCCGCTCGCCCTGTTCGACCCAGGGACGCTCGGCGACGGCGCAGAGATCGATCAGCGAGAGAGCGGGAGGCCGGCGATGGGTGACCAGTCGTTCCAGCACGTCCGGCGACAGATATGCCAACCGGATCATGCGGCCCACATAGCGGTCCGATAGCTTCGCCGTCGCCGCGATGTCGTGGATCGTGGTCGCGGCGCCAGTTTCAAGTTGGCGCCGCCACGACCAGGCTCTGCCGATCGCCCGCAACACGTGCGGGTCCTGAGCCGTGGGCGCGAAGCGATCGATCTCCGCCGGCGGCAGGATCCTTGGTCGCCCGTTGCGTCGGCGGATCGTCAGGGGAATGACGACCCGGAGAGTTTGGTTGCCGTCCGTCATGCCGCCACCTTGGCGCGCGGCGCGATCAAGTCGCGGGCGATCGAGCCAAGACCGTCAAGGCGCAGATCAACGGCGATACCGCTCTCGCCCACCGTGACGCGGGCCACCAGAAGATGGACAATCCGGGCTTGCTCGGCGGGGAACAGCGAGCCCCAGAGCTCGTCGAACCCGCTTAACGCCGACACCACGGTCGCTTCGTCGAGGTCGGGACGCTCTATGCACAGGGCCTGATGGGTGCGCGCGGCGATCTCCGGCGCGCGGATCAACTGGCGGATCTCACCGATGACGGCGTCCTCGACCATGGCGGCTGGAAGGCGCAGCGGGCCAGCCGTGTCGTCGGTCGGCCGGTTGCGGATCAGATCCATCGATGTGTAGTAACGATAGAGGCGCGTCGCCTTCTTCGTCGCCGTGGGGGTCATGGCGGTGCCGTTCTCGGTGAAGATGATCCCCTTGAGCAACGCCGGCGTTCGCGCGCGTGTGTTCGCGGCGCGGCTGCGCGGGCTTTGCTTCAAGATGCCCCGGACCTTGTCCCAGAGGTCTCGTGCGATGATCGCCTCGTGTTCGCCGGGATAGGCCGTGCCCTTGTGCACCGCCTCGCCGATATAGACCTTGTTGGCGAGCAGCTTGTAAAGGAAGCCCTTGTCGATCCGCTTGCCGCGCTTGTTGACGACGCCCTCGGCGGCGAGAGCCTTGGCCAGTTCCGTCGCCGAACCGATGGCGAGGAAGCGCTCGAAGATCATGGCCACGACCCCGGCCTCGGTCTCATTCACCACCAGCTTGCGATCGCGCACGTCGTAACCGAGCGGCGGGTGCCCGCCCATCCACATGCCACGCGCACGGCTGGCGGCGAATTTGTCGCGAATCCGCTCGCCGATCACCTCGCGCTCGAACTGGGCGAAGGACAGCAGGATGTTCAAGGTCAGTCGCCCCATGGAGGTCGTGGTATTGAAAGACTGAGTCACGCTGACGAAGGTGACATCGTTCCGGTCAAACACCTCGACCAGCTTGGCAAAGTCCATCAGCGAGCGCGACAGGCGGTCGATCTTGTAGACGACGATCACATCGATC
>JAQBUJ010000375.1 GCA_027623845.1 Pseudomonadota bacterium | reverse complement strand
GGCGGGGTGATCGTCGGGCTCGGCGGGGTCGCGGGGCATTTCGATAAACGCCTACCGCGTGAGAAACGCGGCTATTTCGGCCGCGCCATGCTGGTGCAGAACTTTTCCGCTGTGACCGCCGCCTGCATGCTGGTGCCGCGCGCCGTCTTCGAGGAGGTCGAGGGGTTGGATGAAGTCAACCTCGCGGTCGCTTTCAACGATGTGGACTTCTGTCTGAAGATCCGCAAAGCCGGCCACCGGTTGGTCTGGACCCCGTATGCCGAGCTGTATCACCATGAATCGGTTAGCCGAGGCCTCGATAGCGATCCAGAGAAAATCGACCGTTTCGCCGCCGAAATCCGCGTCATGCAGGACCGCTGGCGGACCAAGTTCGAGGCGGACCCGTTCTACAATCCGAATCTGACGCTGGACCGCGAACGCCCGATCATTGCCGACCCGCCACGGGTGATCCGGCCCTGGGCGGATTATTACGACGCGTAACGGCGTTTCAGGGTCTACAGGCTGAACACGCCGCGTGTCACCGGCACCGCGTTACCGCCAACCTTCACCGCCTGGACGCCATTAGCCGAACGCCGAACGCCGACATCGATGCGGCTTGGCCGTCCCATCTCGACACCTTGATCGATGGTCACGGTAAGGTCGTCGGCGCCGGGCTCCAAACGCCCCAGCAAGCCACCCAGCATGGCGGCGGCGCTGCCGGTCGCCGGGTCTTCGCCGATCCCGTCCAACGGCGAGAACATCCGCGAGCGGATCGAAATATCGGCGCCTTCACCGGACCGGGCATAGAGATAAAGTCCACCAGCGGTCTCGGTCGGTAGATGGATCTTGAACCGCTCAAGCACCGCCTCACAACGCTGCAATGCTTCCACGCTCTTCACCTCGGCGAAAACGAACCCGATGCCCAAGGTGACCAATTGCGGAAGGTGCCGATCACCGCAGATATCCTCGATGGTCAACCCAGCGCATTCGGCGATCGCCTGCTCTTCGAATTTAGAGCCGAATTGAGCCGCGCCGGGCGCCGTGAACCGGGCCCCGACCGCCACCCCGGCCTCGCGGATGATTTCGATTTCAACCACCCCGAGTTGCTCCTGGAAACGGACGACATCGCCGATCGGTTTGCCGAACGCCTCGCCGGCGCGGGCCAAGGCGACGGCGGTGCCGACATTCGGATGCCCGGCGAAAGGGATTTCCTGGGTTGGCATGAAGATCCGCACCACGGCGGTATCGCTGGGATCCTCGGGCGGCAGCACGAAGGTCGATTCGGAGTGGTTGAATTCCGCGGCGATCGCCTGCATCTGCTCGGTCGTCAGATTGCGGGCGTCGGTGATCACCGCCAGCGGATTGCCGCCAAAGGTTCGGGAGGTGAAAACATCCAGCGTGACGAAATTAACGTCCATGGACCATGCCTTTTATTTTTGCCAATACCGAAGCCGGAGGCCTCTTAGCCGAGGCCTAATCCCCCAGCGCAACGTTGATCCGGCGGTTTTGCTTGCCCTTGTTCTCGATCTTGCCGACCGCGATCGTGCCGATCTCTCCGGTGGTTTTCAGATGGGTGCCGCCGCAGGGTTGAAAATCCACCGCGTCGCCAACCCGGATCATCCGCACCCGCCCCGAACCGGTCGGCGGTTTCACCGACATGGTACGCACCAAATTCGGATTGCTCTCCAGTTCGGCGTCACTGATCCAGGAGATCGTCAACGGATGATTGGCTTCGACCACTTCCATCAGCTTTTGGGTCAGCGTTTCCTTGTCCGGGCGCTCTCCCGGAATGTCAAAATCCAAACGCCCCTTGCCAGCGCCGATCGACCCACCCGTCACCGCTCCGTCAACATGCGCACACAGCACATGCAGGGCGGTATGGATCCGCATGTGCAGATAACGGCGCTCCCAGTCGATCTCGGCGGTTACCGCATCGCCGACCGCCGGCGCCAGCGCGCCGTCGAGCGGAACATGGGTAATCCCTTCGCCGCCCTTGCGGGTATTGGCGATAACGATTTCACGGCCATCGGCGAGCTTGAGCGTACCGGAGTCACCGGGCTGACCGCCGCCTTCGGGATAAAACACGGTTCGGTCGAGCACGATGCCATCCTCGTTCACCGCGATGACCGTGGCGTCGCAGTGTCGTTGATAAGAATCTTCCCGGAACAATTCCTCGGTCATGACGTCTGTGCCTCCTGGTTGCCGGCTTCCATCAGGACGGCTTGATACACCGTCCGGTCGATATTACCGCCGCTGAGGATCAAGCCGACACGTTTTCCCGCCATCGTCTCGCGTTCCTTCAACAACGCGGCCAGCGGCGCCGCCCCGGCGCCTTCGGCAATGTTGTGGGTATCGGTGAAATAGTGCCGCATCGCCGCCTTCATCTGGTCATCGGTGACCGTGACCACCCGATCGGCGCCGGCCCAAATCAGCTCCAGCGCCTCGGCGACCGGAACCCGGCAGGCGACACCGTCGGCCATGGTATCGGCGGAATTGGTCGAGACCGCCTCACGACGCTCGAAAGACAGCGCGTAGGCCGGCGCGGTCGCTGCGACAACGCCAACCACCCGGGTCTTCAAGCCAAGCGCGTCGCGAGCCGCAATGACCCCGCAAATGCCCGAGCCCATGCCGATCGGCACATAAACCGTGTCGAGGTCCGGCACCGACGACAGCAATTCCCAGGCATAGGTGCCGACACCGCGAACCAACAGTGGATGGAAGCTGGCGAAAAGATGCAGTTGCCGCTCCGCCGCCAGGCTTTGAGCGTATTCAAAGGATTCCTGGAAATCCGCGCCATGGATGATGAGATCCGCCCCTTGGGCCTGCATCGCGGCGTTCTTCTCAAGCGAATTGCCATGCGGCACGACAACAGTGGATTTCAAGCCGCGACGGGTGGCGGCACAAGCAACGCTTTGGCCGTGATTGCCTCGGGTCGCGGCGATCACCCCGGCGCAACTCGGCTCCCGGCGCAGCAGTTCATCAACATAGATCAAACCGCCACGCACCTTAAAGGCGCCGGTCGGGGTTTGGTTCTCATGCTTGACCCAGACCTCAGCGCCGGCCCGGACCGAAAGCAACGGCCAGTTATACTGCGGCGTCGGCGACATCATCGCGTGCACCTGCTCGGCCGTGGCTTCGAACTCGGCGGCGGTTACGCTATAGGCGGACATGACGTTTCTCCCTTTCGTGGAGCCCGAGTCGCTTACCACGGATGCGCCCCCGCTTGAAACCACGGCGGCGTGAAACCATCGCTGCTTGAAACCATCGCGGCGATCAGCGCCTTGGACCCTCCATTGTATCGATATTTTGATCTCATATTTCGATACAATTTGAAGATTGCAGCAATTCTGTGGTGATAATACGCTCTCCCTACTGTAACAATCGAAACATTGTTATGATGACAAATTGGATACCAAACCTCGCACAGCACCGAGGGCCGCGCTATTTGGCGATTGTGGCGGCGCTGGCCGACGACATCGCCAACGGGCTTTTGCCGGCTGGCGTCCGGATCCCAACGCATCGTGAACTGGCCTATCAACTTGGTCTGACCGTTGGCACCGTCAGCCGCGCCTATGCCCAAGCCACGGCACAGGGGTTGATCGACGGCGAGATCGGCCGCGGCACCTTCGTGCGCAAGCGCCCGGCGCCGGGATTCGCCGAGGTCCCGGCCACGCCGCTGACACCGGACGGCATCGATTTCGGGCTTAACTATCCACCGATGGGCAGCGCCGAAACCGACGCCTTCGCCGCGGCCCTGCGCGAGATCGCTGGCATGGAAGAGATCGGGACGCTGCTTGACTATGCGCCGCATGGCGGTCTGGAACGCCACCGCCGCGCGGTCGCCCGCTGGTTTCGCCACCAGGGAGTGCCCGCCGATCCAGCTCGAACCATGGTCACCTCGGGCGCCCAGAACGGCATGATGCTGGCCTTCTCGGCGTTGCTTGCGCCCGGAGGCACGGTGCTGGTCGACAAGCTGACTTTTCCGGGGATGATCTCGCTCGCCAATCTACTGAAACTGCGGCTGGTTGGCGTTGAAATGGACGCGGACGGGGTAATTCCCGACGCCCTGGAAGCGGCCTGCAGGAAATATGGTCCGCGCGCCTACTATGCCGTCCCGACCCTGCACAATCCAACCTGCGTCACCATCCCCGCCGACCGACGTCGACAAATCGCCCGGATCGCCGAGGCTGAGGATCTGATGATCGTTGAGGATGATATCTATCGGTTTTTGGAACCCGAGGTCTCCGACCCGTTCGTCGCCTTGCTGCCGGAGCGCACGGTGTTCCTGTCCAGCGCATCGAAGCAAC
>JAQBUJ010000374.1 GCA_027623845.1 Pseudomonadota bacterium | reverse complement strand
GAGCCAATCGACGAAACCGCTGATCCCGCCGCGCCAGAACAACACCACAGCGATCAGCAGCGCGCCGAACAGGAACTGCCAATAAATGGTGATCGCCGAAAGCCATTCCTCCAACAACACGAAGGCGGCGGCGCCGAGGACCGGGCCGAACAACGTGCCGGTACCGCCGAGCACGACCATGAAGATCAACTCGCCCGAGGCGGTCCAATCCATCATTTCCGGACTGATGAAATTGGTGAAATTGCCGAGCAGAGCGCCGGCATAGCCGCAGATGGCGCCGGCGATCACATAGCAGACCAGACGATAGCGATAGGTGTCATAGCCGATCGCTTGCATGCGGCGCTCATTGCCGCGCGCGCCCTCGATCACCATGCCAAAGCGGGACCGGGTGATCCGATGCACCAGGAACAGGACGGCCAGCAGCGAGACCAGGATAAAATAGTACAGCCCGGTGGCGCCTTCGAGATCAAGCAGGCCGGCGAACGCGCTGCGCAGGTTAATCACCAGCCCGTCATCGCCGCCAAATTCCTCCATGCTCACAAAGCCGTAAAACACCATCTGGGTGAAGGCCATGGTGATCATGATGAAGTAAACACCCCTGGTGCGCAGACAGATGGCGCCGGTAACCAGCGCGAATAGGGCCGAACAAGCGACCGCCAATGGGATCTGGATGAACCCGTCATAAATCTCATAATATGCCGGGATGCCGACGCAGTAGGCGCCGATCCCGAGATAGGCGGCGTGGCCGAAACTGATCATCCCGCCATTGCCGAGGATCAGGTTCAGACTGACGGCGGCCATACCCAGGATCATCAGCCGGCTGGCCAGATCCAGATAAAATGTCTGACCGGTCACCGCCACATAGATCGGCAATAGCGCCAGCAGCGACAGCGTCACCACCATTGACCAGCCGCGCGAGGAAAGGGCGGTAATCCACTGCATCCGCTCAACGCCCCTTAGGCGGGAATAGACCCTGTGGCTGAAACGCCAGGATCGCCGCCATCAGGATATAGATCAGCATCGCCGACAGCGCCGGCGCGGCGGTCTCGGCATTTTGATCCGAGACGACAACCTTAAGCAGCGTGTCGAGGAACGACCGTCCCATGGTGTCGATCAGACCGACCAGAAGCGCCGCCACGAAAGCGCCCTTGATCGAGCCGATCCCGCCGATAATGATCACCACGAAAGCGACGATGATGATCTCGTTGCCCATCCCGATGCTCGCCTCGGTGATCGGCGCGATCATCATTCCAGCCAACCCGGCCATTGCAGCGCCGGCAGCAAACACCAGAGCGAAAAGTCTCTGAATATCAATCCCCAACGCTGCGACCATCGTCCGGTTCGAGGCCCCGGCGCGGATCAGCATCCCGGCCCGCGTGCGGGTGACCACGACATAAAGACCTAGCGCGACAACCAGTCCAACGGCGATGATCAATAGCCGGAAGGTCGGAAAGACGATCTCGGGCAGGATCTCGACCTTCCCGTCAAGCACCGCCGGCAAGGGAATCGCCATGCCTTCCGGCCCCCAGAGGAACTGCACCGCCGTGTCGAAACACAGGATCAACCCGAAGGTGGCAAGCACGTGATCCAGGTGATCGCGGGCGTATAGCCGGCGGATCACAATGAACTCGACCGCCAGGCCGACCAGCGCCGTCAGCGGCAACGCCAGCAACACCGCGAGCACGAAGGACCCGGTAAAATCGGTCAGGCTGGCGCAAAAATAGGCGCCGACCATGTAAAGCGAACCATGCGCCAGATTGACGAAATCCATAATCCCAAAGATCAAGGTCAGGCCCGAGGCGAGCAGAAACAGCAGCACCCCAAGCTGTAGCCCGTTCAGCATCTGGGTGGCGAAGAGTGTCCAGTCCATGGCGGCGAATTACCGTCGATCAGTACGATGTCGCAAGAGAGGCATTGGGTCGCAAGAGAGGCATTCGACGGAATATTCCATCGGTGGCGAAACTACGCGCGTGCTCCTGGATCAGCAATCCGTTGCCCTTAGAAATTATTCTTTCCGTGTCTTCGATCCATCGCCTTCACCCAAGCCCGCGCCTAAAAACAACGGCGGGGTCTCGATGACCCCGCCGCCGTATCGTGAGCGTCGGCAATCCGCCTACATTTTGCAGTCCTTGGCATAGGGGTCCTGATGTTCCTTCAGGATCACCTTGCGTATCGCGGTGGTCCAGACGCCATCGGCATCCTCGACAACCTCGCGGGAATAGAAGTTCTGAATTGGAAAATGGTTGTTCCCATAAGCGAACTCACCCCGGACCGACGGGAAGGTCGCCGCCGCCATCGCCGCGCGCATACCGTCCATGTTGGTCATATCGCCGCCGACCGCCTCGACCGCGCTTTTGATCAGGTAGATCGAGTCATAGGCCTGTGCCGCATAGAACGACGGGTAACGCCCGTAGGCCTTCTTGAAACCGGAGACGAATTTCTTGTTCTGCGGCGTATCGAGATCCGGCGCCCAGAACTGAGTCATCACCGAGCCCATGACACCGCCCATTTTCGCCTTTTGCAGCTTCGGCAGCGCGATTGAATCGACGGTGAAGACCGAATAGAGCGGAATTTTACCCTGCAGCCCGGCCTGCTCATACTGCTTGATGAAGGCGCCTCCAGCCTTGCCGGGATAGAAAATAAAGATCCCCTCGGCGCCGGAGGCCTTGGCTTTGGCCAACTCGGCGGAGAAGTCGAGCTGCGCGTCCTTACCCCATTTGGTCAGGTCCTTGCCGACGATCTTGCCTTTGAAGGTTCGCTCCACGCCGGCGACCATGTTTTTGCCGGCGGCGTAATTCGGCGCCATCACGTAAAGCGATTTTACGCCTTTTTGGTTCAGCACCTCGCCCATCGCCATTGGTGTCTGGTCGTTCTGCCAGGAGGTCGAGAAAAAATTCTCGTGGCACAGCTTACCAGCGATTTGCGAGGGGCCGGCATTGGCGCTGATCAAAAACTTGCCGGCGTCGAGCGCCGATTTACGCGATGCAAGCAGCACGTGCGACCAGAGATAACCGGCGACGAAATCCACGTTGTCCTGCTTGACCAGCTTGTCGGTTTTCTGTTTGCCGATCGCCGGCTTGAAGCCGTCATCTTCCATGATCAATTCGACCGGCAATCCAGCCATCTTGCCGCCGATATCCTTCAACGCCAGATTGACCGCGTCGACCACATCCTTGCCGATGACGCCGGCCGGCGTGGTGATCGTCGTCACGTAACCAATCTTGACCTTTTCGGCGGCCAGCGCCGGGCTCGCCGCGAGCATTCCCGCAGCGGCCAGAAGCGTCAGTTTCCTGATCATTGCATACCCTCCCTGAGACAGGTTGGCATGATGCCTTAAACCAGCGGAATTTCAATGGGGCGAGGCGAGGGCAAGGTGGGGTAGAGGTGGGACGCGTTCGCGTCAGCTGATTCTTCGACCGGATACCGGTGGGGCGGTCATCCCAAGCCATCGTGACAATCCCACGGTCGACGTGTTTGATACACGACAGCACAGCGGAACAAACTCGGAGATGACGCGATGGATTTTGGAATTGCGCTCGCCACGTCGGCGGATTCCTGGAAGGTTGTGGAGCGGGCCGAGACGCTCGGCTTCTCCCATGCTTGGTTTTACGACACTCAGATGCTGAGTGCTGATTGCTTCGTCGCCATGGGCGCGGCGGCGGTGAAAACATCGCGGATCAGGCTTGGCACCGGGGTGTTGATCCCGTCGAACCGGATCGCGCCGGTGAGCGCCAATGCCTTCGCCTCACTGAACCAACTGGCGCCGGGACGGATTGATTTCGGCGTCGGAACCGGCTTCACCGGTCGGCGCGCCATGGGCCTGGGTGCGCTGAAACTGTCCGACATGGAGGAATACATCCGCGTTGTCATGGGCATGCTGGCGAACGAAACCGTCGAGGCCACCCTTGACGGCAAACCGCGCAAGATTCGTTTTCTCAATCCCGACGCGGGGCTGATCAATACGTCGGACCCGGTCGCCCTGCACGTCTCGGCCTATGGCCCGCGCGGCCGGGCCCTCACCGCCAAGCTGGGCGCGGGCTGGATTTTGTTCTTTAACGATGTCGCCGACGGCATCAAGGGGCTGAAGGGAATGCAGCAAAGCTGGACGGACGCCGGACGGGCGGTGAGTGATCTTGAGGCCACCGCCTTCGTGCTCGGCTGTGTTCTTGGCGACGGGGAGGCGGCTGATTCTCCGCGCGCCATGGCCCAGGCTGGGCCGCGCGCTGCGGTGCTTCTCCACCGCTGCGCCGACGAAGCCCTGGCCGGTTTGCCGAACAGCAGCCCGGTCCCCGACTCCGTCGCC
>JAQBUJ010000373.1 GCA_027623845.1 Pseudomonadota bacterium | reverse complement strand
GCAAGGTCGCCATCGTCACCGGCGGCGCATCGGGGATCGGCGCGGAGACGGCGCGGAGCTTTGCTGCGCATGGCGCCTCGGTGATGATCGCCGACGTACAGGACGCGCTCGGTCAAAGCGTTGTTGATGAGATCATCAGCGCCGGCGGCACCGCGATGTACCAAAATCTCGACGTGGCGAGCGAGGAAGGCTGGGCCGGCGTGGTCGCCGCCACCGTCGCGGCCTATGGGGCGCTGCACGTGCTTGGCAACATCGCTGGGATCTCCGGGCGTGATCCGAACATGGCGGTGCAAACCAGCGGCACCGCCGGGCCAAGGCTTGAAGACCAGACGCTGGAGCAATGGAACAAGGTCATGGAGATCAACGCGACCGGCGTGTTCCTCGGCACCAAGACGGCGATCCCACCGATGCGCGAGTCCGGCGGTGGTTCGATCATCAACATCTCGTCGATCTGCGGTATCGTCGGCAGCCATGCCAATGCGGGCTACCACGCCTCGAAGGGCGCGGTGCGGATCTTTTCAAAGGCGGCGGCCGTGCAATACGCCCCTGACAAGATTAGGGTTAATTCGGTGCATCCGGGTTTCGTCGACACGCCGATGACCAAGCCCGGCCATTCCAATAACGAGGTCGCCGAGATGCGGATGATGGCGACCCCGCTCGGTCGCTTTGGCCGGCCCGAGGACATCGCCATGGGGTGTCTCTATCTCGCGTCGGACGAGGCGTCTTGGATCACTGGCAGCGAGCTGGTGATCGATGGCGGAATGACGGCGAACTGAGGCGCGCGTCGTTACGCGGCAATCGCTTCGTCGACTTGGGCCGCTTTCTCGCGCTGCTGCCTAAGAAAATCCTTCAGCGCCGGGTCCGGCGTCGCGGGCAGGGAGATCTGCAAGGTGACGTACTGATCGCCCGCCGGTTTGCCGTCGCGCCGGACGCCTTGGCCTTTCAGCCGCAGCACACGCCCGCTGTTCGAGTTTTCCGGGATTGTCAGCGACACCGAGCCGGTCACGGTCTGCACCTGGATCTTGCCGCCAAGCACGGCGTCGCCAAGGTCGACCGGTAGGGTCAGGTGAATATCGTCACCCTGGCGGCGGAACTGCGGGTGCGGACGGACCGAGACGGTGACCAGAGCGTCGCCATGGCCGGCGCCATTAACGCCGGGCATGCCTTTGCCCTTTAGTCGGATGGTTTGACCATCACGCAGGCCCTTCGGCAGCGCGATATCGAGAGTACTGCCATCGCCCATGGTCACTCGGCTTTTTGTGCCCTTGATGGCGTCAAGAAAGTCGACCGCCAGAGCGTAGCGGATATCCTGGCCGCGGATCGGTCGATGTCCAGCAGCGCCAAATCCACCGCGGTCGCCGAACATATTGGCGAAGAGGTCGTCGAGGTCGGGCGCGTCTCCCCGCGACGTATAGCGAAACCCGCCAGGGCCGCCGGCGGCCTGATCATGAAAATGGGCTTGCGGTCGCTCCTGACCGGAGGCGTCGATTTCCCCCGCGTCATAGCGCGCGCGCTTGTCTGCATCGCCCAGCAAGGTATGCGCCTGGGAGATCTCCTTGAATGTCTGTTCCGCCTTGGCGTCGCCAGGGTGCAGGTCCGGATGATTTGACTTGGCGAGCTTGCGATAGGCTTTTTTGATTTCCGCCGTTGATGCGTCCTTGGCCACGCCGAGTACCGCGTAGGGATCTCGTACCATGGTTGACCTCCCCTGTTATTGAGGTGCTGAGCATGTGTTGCATTATTGCAACAGATACATCGTGCTGAGGTCCGTAGATTTCAAGGGGGTTAAAGGCGGTGGGAATGAATTGCCGTTCCCTGACACGTCAAGGATGTGGATAAGTGTACGCCCCCGGTTAAAACCAGCCGCCGTCGCCGGAAAAACCGCCAACTTTCTCCGCATCCCTGGCGAAGGCCAGGGTCCAAGCCCGAGGCGATTGGATGTGAGGCAAGAGGCTCGGTTAGGCTCGCCGGGTTGCTTGAGCATCGGTCGTTGGGAGAATTCTGCGGCATGGGCCCTGGCTTCCGCCAGGGATGCGAGTATGAGCGCGCCATCGGTAAAAATCCGACGCAGTCAGCCTAAAAACCTGTCCCGCAGCCGCCGCATCCCACTCAGCCAGCGGTCATAGTCGTTGATCTTGCGCTGTAGATAGTCCCGAACCTGGGGATGCGGCAGGATCAGGAATTCCTCTTTGTCCATGGTCTCGACCACGCAATCGGCCAGGGCCGCCGGTTCCAGCATACCATCGACGCTGGAGACCGCCTCGCCCCGGCTGGCGGTCATCGGTGTGCGCACGGATTGCGGACACAGGACCGAGACATGGATGCCCTTGTCGCCATAGCGGATCGCCAGGGTCTCGGCGAAGGCGACGGCGGCGTGTTTGGTGACCGCATAGCTGGCCGAGTCGATCTGGCTCAATAGGCCGGCCGCCGATGCGGTGTTGACCAGATAACCGCTGGCCCGTTCCAGCATGCCGGGGACCACGGCGCGGTCGGCATAGACATGGGCCATCACATGGACCCGCCAATTGGTGTCCCAGATTTCATCCGGCGCCTCTTCCCAGCCATAGCGGACCAGGCCGGCGTTTGAGCAGAACACATCGGTCGGCCCGTGCGCCGCCTCGGCCAGCGCCACCAAGTTCTGAATATCGGCTTCTTTCGATACATCACAAGGCACCGCCAAGCCGCCGACCTCGCGGGCGACCTCGGTAAGTTTGTCGGCCTGTAAATCGGCGACGGTTATAGTGGCCGCGCCTTCGGCCTTGAACCGCAGGGCCAGCGCGTGACCGATGCCGCTGGCGCCGCCGGTGATGATGATGTTTTTTCCCGAGAGCTTCATGAGGTACCGTTCATCTATGAGATCCGTCGACGATCATGGCGATGAAAGACCGGGCGATGCAAGGTTAGGTGAAGCAGGGCCGGGCGTCGCATCGGCTGGGCCGCCGCCGCGCGCGGCAACCGGTGCGATCGGCTGGGCGCGTCGTCATTTGTTCCGCGGGCCGCTGGACGCTTTGCTGACCATCACCGTCGCCGGCGGCGCCGGCTATCTGGTCTGGCTGTTTTACGTCTGGGGGATTGACACGGCGGTTTGGGACGCCGCGTCGCGCCGTGAATGCCTGGACCGCAGCCCGACCGGGGCGTGTTGGGCCGGGGTGATCGCCTGGTTCGACCGCTATCTCTATGGGCGTTATCCGGATGCGGAGATCTGGCGGGTTGACTTGGCCCTGGCGATTTTCGTCCTCTGGATGGCGCCGCTTTGGCTCCCCAAGGTTCGGGCCAAGGTTGGCGTGGCGATGGGAGTTGTGCTGCTTTATCCGTTTTGGGCGGTGGCGCTGTTTCATGGCGGCGAGCGCAGCTTGTTTCTGCAGGTCATGATGTCGGCGGCGATAGCCGGTTTTGTCCTGACGCTCTTGCATACGGTCACCTGCGTGGTCCTGGGCCGGGGATATTGGGCCGTCATCACCACCATGGCCGGCCGACTTGCGGTGCCGGAAAAGGCCCGGATATATGCGGCGATCGCCGGCATGGCGGTGCTTTGGGCGGCGATTTTCTGGTTGTCGCTCGGTTGGACGGTCCCCGAGGTCAACACCTACAGGTGGGGTGGGTTGTTCCTGACCCTGGTGGTCTCCGGCATCGCCATCGCCACGGCGCTGCCGGCGGGCATTGTTCTGGCGCTGGGTCGGCGTTCGCGGATGCCGCTGATCAGGGCGCTTTGCATCGGTTATATTGAGGTGGTGCGCTCGGTGCCGCTGGTCACGCTGATGTTCATGGCGACGACGATGTTTCCGGTGATGATGCCGCAAGGCGTGACCCTGGATAAGCTGGCGCTGGCGATCATATCAGTCTGTATGTTCGCCGCCGCCTATATGGCCGAGACCGTGCGCGGCGGTATCCAGGCGATTCCGGTCGGCCAGACGGAAGCGGCGCAAGCCATGGGGCTGCGCTATTGGCACTCGATGGGGCTGATCATTCTGCCGCAAGCCTTGCGGGCGATGATTCCGAATATCGTCGGCAGTTTCATCGACCTGTTCAAGGGAACGGCGGTGATCTCGATCTTCGGCTTTTACGATCTAACCAACATGCTGTCCGCGGTCAGCCAGTCGCCGCGCTGGATCATGCTGTTTTACGAGCCGATATTCGTTGGCGCCTCGATGTACTTCATCGGGTGCTTCGCCATGTCGCGCTACAGTCTCTATCTGGAACGCAAACTTGGTGTTGGCGGGCGACGCTGAACCGGCCGTGGCATTCGAGATGGCGCGGCGTGGTCGAGGCGGGCTGAGCGAGGATCCGTCGCTGAGTTCCCGCCGTCATCCCGCCGC
>JAQBUJ010000372.1 GCA_027623845.1 Pseudomonadota bacterium | reverse complement strand
CGATATCAATCACCAGCGAGTCCGGGTGCGCCACCTGCACTCCCATCGCCGACGGCAGCCCGTAGCCCATGGTTCCGAGCCCGCCGGAGGTCATCCACCGATGCGGTTCCTCAAACCCGAAATATTGCGCCGCCCACATCTGATGCTGACCGACTTCGGTGGTGATGTAGGTGTCCTGGTCACGGGTCTTCTCGAACAACCGCTGAATCGCGTGTTGCGGCTTGATGATCTGGCCTTCTTGCTTGAACGCCAGACAGTTCCGCCCGCGCCAGGCGTCGATCCGGCTCCACCATTCGCCGAGCGCCTTGGTGTTCGGTTGGTATTTCTTTTCCTTCCAAATCCCGATCATCGCCTCCAGCACCGTCGCCGCGTCACCGACGATGGGCACGTCCACATAGACGTTCTTGTTGATCGAGGATTGATCGATATCGACGTGAATTTTTTTCGCATCGGGTGCGAATGCATCCAGCCGCCCGGTCACCCGGTCGTCGAAACGCGCGCCGATATTGACCATCACATCGGCGCCGTGCATGGCGAGATTGGCCTCATAGGTTCCATGCATGCCGAGCATGCCGACGAAGTGCCGGTCGCTCGCCGGGAGCGCGCCCAATCCCATCAAGGTAAGGGTCGCGGGATAACCGGTCATCCGCACGAACTCACAGAACAGCGCGCTTGCCCGGGCCCCGGAATTGATCAGCCCGCCACCGCCGTAAAAGATCGGCCGCTTCGCCTTGGCGATCAGCGCCACCGCTTCTTCCAGCTTGGCGCGATCGCCATGCACCTGGGGCTTATAGGTGCAGCGACGGGTATTGCCGGGTGCGTAATACGGCGCCTCGGCGAACTGAATATCCTTCGGCAAATCAATGACCACCGGGCCGGGCCGGCCATTGGCGGCGACGAAGAACGCTTCGTGCATGACGTCGGCGAGATCGTCCGAGTTCTTAACCAGATAATTGTGCTTGGTGCACGGACGGGTGATGCCGGTGGTGTCGGCCTCCTGGAAGGCGTCATTGCCGATCAGATGGGTTGGCACCTGCCCGGTCAGGCAGACGATTGGAATGCTGTCCATCAGCGCATCGGTAAGGCCGGTGACCGCATTGGTCGCCCCGGGACCGGAGGTCACCAGCACCACGCCAATCTTACCGGTCGAGCGCGCGTACCCCTCGGCCGCATGCACGGCGGCCTGCTCGTGCCGCACCAGGATGTGGCGCACCGCGTTGGTCTTGAAGAGCTCATCATAGATCGGCAATACCGCCCCGCCGGGATAGCCGAATACGACTTCTACGCCCTGATCCTGCAACGCCTTAAGAATGACGGCGGCCCCGGTCATTCGGCCATCGGGTTTTCGGGGTTGCGACATGCGGGGTGTCATAGTCCGATCCTTCCAAACTGGAGTTTCAAGGGTTGCAGAATCCAAGCGCGACCCCATAGGATCGCGCCACGGCGCGGAAACTAACGCCTCAGCCCGAATGGGTCAACAAGAACTGACGAATTTTTGGAAAGATTTTATCTTCCATGCTTTGCGAAAATTGCGCATGGAGCGGAATATTCGGAATAATCTGATGACGAAACCAGGTTGTTTGGCGTTTTGCGTAGCGCCGGGTCGCGCGCTGCGCCAGTTCGATCGCCGTCGGCATCGAAATCTCATCGCGCAAATAGCTCAATAATTCCGGTAATCCCAACGCCTTCATTCCCGGCAACGCCGGATCAAGATTAAGCGCCGCCACTGCGTCCGCCTCGGCCAAGGCGCCGCGCCGCATCATCTCGTGGAACCGCGCGTCGCAAGCGGCGTAAAGCGGCGGCCTTTCCCGCGTCAGGACGATGGTCAAGGCGTCGAAATCCGAGACGCTCTCAATATCGTCGGCCTGCCATTCAGCGAGCGAGCGGTCGGTCGCCTCGATAACCTCGAAGGCCCGAACCAGCCGTTGACCATCGCCATCCGCCAGCCGCGCCGCCATAACCGGATCACGCTGAGCCAAGCGGGTTCGAAAAGCCGGGCCGCCGAGACGGGCATGCAGTTCCCGCGACGCGGCTCTAACAGCATCCGGAATTTCCGGGATCGGGGCGATCCCCTCAAGCAAGGCGCGGATGTAAAACCCTGTCCCGCCGCAGAGGATCGGCACCTGTCCCGCCGCCCATGCCTCGGTGATCGCCGCTACGGCCAAAGCGCGCCACACCGCCGCCGAGCACGGGTCATTGAGCGCGCGAAAGCCATAGAGGCGGTGCGGCGCCCGATCAACATCCGCCCGCCCAGGCCGCGCGGTCAGAATTTCCAACTCGCGATACACCTGCATGGAATCGGCATTGATCACCGCGCCGCCCACGCTCTCGGCAATACGGACCGCCAGCGCCGACTTGCCGCTCGCGGTCGGCCCGGCGACAACGATAAGCGGAATCCGCCCGGGTATTTGCCGTGAGTCTCTGGACATGGGCTCCGGCGATACGCCATAAGCCGGACCCATGCAATATGTCCTCACCTTGACCGCCGATCCGAAACAACGCCTGCTGTCCGAGCGACATGCCAAAACCGCCATCGCAGCGCTGTCGGCAGCCGGCGCATCCAACATCGCTGGCGACTGGCTTTCGCCCGGTTGCGCCTTGGATCTCAACTTCCAGGGCCTGACGCCGGTCGAGGCCGCGCCCGTGGTCCATGCGGCGCTGATCGATGTACCTGCCGACATCAACGCACAATCCGCGCTAGGCCGCCGTAAACAGCTTTTGATCGCCGACATGGACTCGACGATCATCACCGACGAATCCCTGGACGAGCTGGCGGATTTTATCGGCATTCGCGACCAAGTCGAGCCAATCACCGCACGGGCGATGCGCGGCGAGATCGATTTCGAAGCCGCCTTGCGGGACCGCGTGCGGCTTTTGGCCGGACAGCCCGCGCATCTGCTGGACCGACTGCTTAACGAACGCATTCACCTGACCG
Source organism: Pseudomonadota bacterium (assembly GCA_027623845.1). Lineage (GTDB taxonomy): Bacteria > Pseudomonadota > Alphaproteobacteria > Thalassobaculales > Thalassobaculaceae > JADHLJ01. The sequence continues at coordinate 1,382 of JAQBUJ010000372.1, read as the reverse complement.
GCGGCGCCGAGACCCTGGTACGGACAATGCGCGGCAATGGCGCCTTCACCGCCTTGGTTTCCGGCGGCTTCACCTTCATTACCGAAGCCGTGGCGGCCAAGGTCGGTTTCCAGACCCATCGCGGCAATGTTCTGTTGATCGAAAACGGCATACTGACCGGCGCGGTGGCCGACCCTATCCTGGGTAAAGAAGCCAAGCTGGAAAGCTTACGGGCGTTTTGCGCCGAGCAGGGTTTGGTCGCCGATCAGGTGATGGCGGTCGGCGACGGGGCTAATGATATCCCGATGCTGCTGGGCGCCGGCGCCGGTGTGGCGTTCCATGCCAAGCCGGCGGTCGCGGCGGCAGCCCGCTTCAAGATCGACCATGGAGATTTGACGGCGCTGCTCTATCTCCAAGGCTATCACGACAGGGAATTGGTGAGTTAACCTGTCCCGCGCTTCAGTTTCCGGTCCAAGACTCGGTCGGCAACCCGCGTTCGAGCCACCCCGGTTGCGACGGCTCAAACGGTCGCCAGCGCCCCAACATTCCTTCACGCACGTTCAATACCGGCGCATAACCTGCTTCAAGCAACCAGGTTTGGGTGCGATCGGAGCGGACACCGGCGGCACAGATTGTCGCCACCGGTCGTTTGGGTTGCCCGCCGACCGCCGCGCGAACCTTGTCGAGAAAACCGACCCGGCCTAGAGGATCATGAATACTGATGGCCAAAGCGCCGCGCGGAATGCCGGTCTCGCGCCATTCCTTCTCGGAGCGCACGTCGATCAGGATCAACGCCCCAGCCTCGACCTGACGCAGCGCTTCCGGCGCCGTCAAAATTCCAGGTTCCGCGGCCGATAACGGCGCCGCGACGAACGCCGACGCCGGCGCAAGGACGGCGTTAAAAATCAAAACCATTGCTGTGCGGCGCTGCATCATGTGGCCCAACTTGACCGCTGGCGATCCGGCTTTCCAGTCACAAGACCGTGCAGAACCAGGCCCCAAAGCGAAAACGCCGGCGCTCATCGCGCCGACGTCGTTCGCTATTGCTGCAAGGCGTTACGCCGGGTCACCGCGATGAGCCACCATGATGAACCAGCGCCGGCGTCAGAGATCAGCCTTTCTTCACCCGCAAACCGACGAAGCGAATAGCCCCTTGCCGGTTAACCGTGAACAACACCGATTTTTTACGCCCAGCATCAATCACCTTCTGCACGATTTCGGCGACCTCGGCGGGGCTGGTTACCTCAGTTTGGTCCACTTCGACAATCACATCGCCCGGACGCAAGCCTTTTTCCGCCGCCGGGCTGTTCGGGTCGATCGCCATGACCATCACGCCGGAGATATCCTCGGCCACGCTGTGCTTGGCCCGCAACGCCTCGCTTAAGGTTGATAGTTCAAGGCCG
>JAQBUJ010000371.1 GCA_027623845.1 Pseudomonadota bacterium | reverse complement strand
TGACCGCGCATTTGCTCGTTCCCGGATTTACCACGACGGGAAACCGCGAGCACCGGCCCGAAGCCTGGTTGCCGGCGCAAGTCGTGGACTTCATGGTAACGGGACTAGAACGGGGTGACTTCTATATCCTCTGCCCTGATAACGAGGTGAGTACGGCCATGGATCACGATCGGATCCGCTGGGCCGCCCAGGACATCACCGAGAACCGCCCCGCACTCTCAAGGTGGCATCCGGAATGGTCCAAGGCATTCAACAAAACACAAGCTTGAACGGCGGCTATCGAGGTTCAGAACGGTAACCCGACGTAATTCTCCGCCAGCGCGGTCATCGCGGCCTGCGAGGAGAGTAGATACTCCAGTTCCGCCACCCGGATGCGGGCCTCGAAATCGTCCTCTTCACCGGCTTTATGCAGCATCGATGTCATCCACCAGGAGAACCGCTCAGCTTTCCAAACCCGGGACAATGCGGTCTCGGAATAGGCATCAAGCCGGGTGTTGTCGCCGGTTTCATAGTGTTGGAAAAAGGCCCAGGAGAGATAGCGTACGTCCGATGCTGCAAGGTTAAGGCCTTTGGCCCCGGTTGGCGGCACGATATGGGCCGCGTCGCCGGCCAGGAACATCCGGCCATGGCGCAGCGGTTCAGCAACGAAACTGCGCATCGGCGTGATTGATTTCTCCTCCACCGGCCCTTCGTTGAGCATGCCGGCGTCATCGGGCCCAAGGCGCAGGCGAAGCTCATCCCAGACCCGGTTATCCGGCCAGGCCGCCAGATCGGTGTCCGGCGCGCATTGCAAATACAGCCGCGAGCGCGTCGGCGGTCGCATGCTGAACAGCGCAAAGCCGCGCGGATGGCTGGCATAAATCAACTCGTGGCTCGGTGGCGGCGCCTCGGCAAGAATTCCAAGCCAGGCATAGGGATAAACCCGCTCATAGGTCCGCAGCACCGACTTGGGGATCTGTGCGCGGCAGACGCCATGAAACCCGTCACAACCGGCGATAAAATCACAGGCAAGCTCGCAAACTTCGCCGTTGTGGCGATAGGAGAGGCGCGGTTGGTCGCTGGTCAAGTCCAGCGGGGTCACGTCCTCGGCCTCGAAAATGATCTCGCCGCCGGCTTCCAGTCGAGCGTTTATGAGATCTCGGGTGACCTCGGTCTGGCCATAGACCGTGACCGCCTTGCCGCCGGTGAGCCGCGTCAGATCGATCCGCGAGCGTTGACCGTTCAAGCTGATCTCGATGCCGCTATGCACCTGGCCGTGCGCCGCAACTCGATGACCGACGCCAGCCTCGCCCAGCAGATCGACAGTGCCTTGCTCCAGCACGCCGGCGCGGATGCGGTTCTCGACATAGGGTCGGTCACGCTGCTCCAAAACGACCGTCTCGATGCCCCGTTGCATCAGCAGTTGGGCAAGCAGCAGTCCCGCTGGGCCGGCGCCGACGATGCCGACTTGGGTGCGTCGTGTTGCCATGCTCACTCCTATGAGTCGTATGAAGCCCATGAGTCGTATGAAGCTCGGCTACGTAACCCGGCGCCCGTTATAAAAACGGCGCAACCTCCGCCGAGAGCCAAGCCCAAACTCAACGAATATGCGATCATCCGCGGCCCAAGCAAACCACCGATTTGGAGCCGCCGTTCGAGACGCTATACTCGCTGGCGTTTCCGCCTGCCGACAATGGAGTCCGCCGCATAATGAGCGATCTTTTCAACTTGGGCGATCTGGTTGACCGTTCGGCTGCCTCCGATTCCATTGCCTTGATCGATCTCGGCGCCATCGGGGGACCGCGTGAATACAGTCACGGCGACCTGGATGCGGCGGCCCAGGCCGTGGCCCGTGGCTTGGTCGCGCGGGGGTACGGACGCGGTGACCATATTGCAATTCTCGCAGCCAATAGCGCGGATTTTCTGATCGCCTATCTCGGTACGATGCGCGCCGGGATGATCTCTATTCCGATCAATCACAAATTTCCGGCCGAGACCATCGAGTTCATCTTACGCGATGCCGATTGCAAGTTGATATTCACCGATGTCGAGCGCGCACCGGTGGTCCCGGAAGGCTACGATGTGGTGGTTTTTCGCGATGAAGGACCCGGCGGCTTCGCGATGTTGCTTGATCCGGGACCCTTCGAGACGGTGAAGCCGGGCGCCGGCGAGGTGGCGATGTTTCTCTACACTTCCGGCTCGACCGGTCGACCGAAGGGCGTGCCGCTGACCCACGCCGGTCATCTTTGGGTGATCGAGATGCGGATCAAGCGCCGACCGGATCCGGATCACCGGATGCTGGTGGCGGCGCCGCTGTATCACATGAACGGTCTGGCTATCTGCAAGGTGCGATGGCGGCGCATCTGACGATCGTGCTGATGCCGCAATTCAACGCCGTTGACTATATCCGGGCGATTGGCGCGCATCGGGTGACCTGGCTCACCTCGGTGGCGGCGATGATGGCGATGGTGGTGCGTGAGGCAACGGCCCTGGCCGAGACGGACCTCTCCTCGGTCCGCATCGTCCGCATGGGCTCGGCCCCGGTAAGCGCCAAGCTGGTGGCGGATATTCGTGGCTATCTGCCCAATGCCGAGATTTCCAACGGTTACGGAACCACCGAGGCCGGCCCGGTGGTCTACGGCCCCCATCCCGGTGGTGTCGCCCAGCCCGATATTTCAATTGGCTACCCGATCGCCGGGATCGCGCGTTTGGTCGATGGCGACAACCTCGATGCGGATTATGGCGAGTTGCATTGCAAGAACCCGGCGGTGACGCCCGGCTATCACAACATGCCGGAAAAGACCGCCGAGGCGATGACCGAGGACGGCTGGTACCGGACCGGCGATGTGATGCGCCGCGATGGCGACGGCTTCCACTATTTCGTCGGGCGGGTCGACGATATGTTCAATTGCGGCGGTGAGAACATCTATCCCTCTGAAGTCGAAAAACTCCTGGAGCGGCACGAGGCGGTGGAACAAGCCTGCGTGGTGCCGGTGCCGGATGACATCAAGGGCTTCAAGCCGGTCGCCTTCGTGGTAACAAAGGCCGGCGCCATGGTGACCGAGGATCTGATCAAGACCTACACCTTGGCCAATGGGCCAGCCTATCAGCATCCCCGCTCGATCACCTTTCTGGACACATTGCCGTTGACCGGCACCAACAAAGTCGATCGCAAGATGCTGACCGCACGAGCAGAAGGGAATTTGAGCTGATGACTGAGCTTGATCTGGCTCTCGACCATGTCGGCGTCGCGGTTTCGACGCTTGAACTGGCGCATGACACCTATCGCAAACTGGGTTTTACCCTGACCGCACGCAGCATCCATTCCGGCTCGCGTGAGCCCGGCGGACCGGTGGTGCCCTGGGGCTCCGGCAATCACTGCGCCATGTTCGAGCAGGGCTATCTGGAACTGATCGGGATCACCGACCCGGATTTGTACACATCGGTGAGCGGTTTGCTCGACAAGTACCAGGGCACCCATATCATCGCCCTTGGGGTCGCCGATTCCGAGCAGGCTTTCGAGGTGATCAACGCCCGCTCCGGCTTGGTTCAGCCAGCGGCCAAACTGGAACGCATGGCGCCGTTCGGCCCGGACGATTCCGAACAGCGTCTCGCCCAGTTCCGCAATGTCCACACGATCCGCGAGAAGGTGCCCGAGGGCCGGATGATTTATATCCAGCACCTTACCCGTGACGTGCTTTGGCAGCCGCATTTGCTGAACCACCCCAATGGCGCGGTGGCGATGGCCGAGACGGCGGTCTGTGTGCCGGATCGTGACGCGACGTGCGCCCGGTACACCGCGATGTTTGGGGTCGAGCCGACGCTGCATGGCGCTGATATTGCGGTCTATGATCTCGGCAACACCAAAATCTACGTTCTGAACGAGGCCGGGCTCGGCAAATGGGCGCCCGGCGTGACGCCACCGACCTTGCCCTGGGTGGCCGGCTTTGGCGTCCGGGTAAAGGATTTGCCGGCGACGCAAGCCTACCTCGAAGGCCAGGGTTTCGAGATCAACAAACACCCCTATCCGGCGATCTGGCTCAAGCCTGATGCGGCGCTTGGGGTCGTGTTATCCTTCATTCAAGCTTGATTGCGTACACCCACTAGGAAGGAATACCCAATGCGCGCGATGGTCCTGCATGGACATGGCGGTCCGGACGCTTTGGTCCACGAGACCAATTTTCCCGACCCGGAATGCGGCCCGAACGACGTGATCGTCCGGGTGAGGTCGACCTCGCTCAACTATCACGACATCTTCACCCGTAACGGCATGCCCGGGATCAAAATTGAGATGCCGATGATCTGCGGCCTCGATGTGGCGGGTGACATTGCCGAGATCGGGACCGA
>JAQBUJ010000370.1 GCA_027623845.1 Pseudomonadota bacterium | reverse complement strand
TCTGCGCGCGGCCATGGTCGTAAAGCTTCTGGACCACGGCATTAACCGCCGGGTTACGGGCCTCGACCCGTTCGATCGCCGCGTCCAACACTTCGGTCGGCGAAACCGCGCCGCTTTTCACCAATTGGGCGAGGCCGAGCCCGTCATGCTCCTCGTATTCGGTGAAACTCGCCATCCTCGCCCCCTGTCCAAAAGTTTCTGCCTATTCGACGACCTTACGCAGCACATGGCGGCGATTGAAGGTGTGCGGACGCACATCGGGACCCCAGCGCCCCTGCTCGCCGGCCTCGGCCCAGGCATCACTGACCAGCACCTCAGGGCCGGTGACTTCATAGATCGCGGTGTATTTCGGTTCGTCCGCCATCTCGATGGTCTGAATTTCGCCGCCAAGGGTAATCTTGGTTGGCTGTTTGGTCAGCCGCGAGACCGAGATCACGCCGGGCACCCCCAACAGCAGCGGCACATGCTCGGTGTCATAGACCTCGTTGAACAGGTCTTCTTTTTCCGGGGTCACATCCATGCTGACGACGAACAGATATTTTTCCTGAAGCGGCATAGCGATATCTCCTGATTTTGCCCAATCGACGCGCGGCGGGCAGTTGGCCGGAAGGATGGCCGAAAAGCTAATTCCTAACCCGAGCCTGTCAGGAGTTCGACGAAGGCGTCAATGGCTTGTGCAAGCGGGCGATCATTTCCAAACCGGATGACATCATCGCCGCCGACCCGCAGCGCCGAGGCCCGCTCCAGCCGCGCCTCGATCTCCGCCGCTGTTTCCCGGCCCCGCGCCTCAAGCCGGGCGCGCAGGATCTCCGGCGGCACGGTGATCTCGACGACTCGCAGGTTTTGATAACGCGCCCGAGCCTCGCCAAGCGCCCCGCGAGACCCATTCAGCACGATGTGCCGGCCGGATTGCAGAACCGCGTCGATCGCCCGCGGCACCCCGTATCCCAGGCCATTGGCCATCCAGGACAGCGCGTAGGCCCCGGCCTGACGCTTGGCCTGGAACGCCTCGGGGGCAACCGGTAGGTGATCCTCGCCGCCGGCATCGCCAGCCCGGGTGATCTCACGGCGCGGAAATACAAAGCCGGCATTGTTCGCAAGCGCGGCCTTGGCGCCATCGATCAAGCTGTCCTTGCCCACGCCCGAGGCGCCGACGATCAGCCAAAGGGTTCCGTTATCCACCGCTATCCCAGCCCCTCAAAGGGTTATCCCAGGACTGAAAACCTATCAGATATGTGGCGGCGCACAACGGCGCTTTGCAAGGTGATACCCCCGCTCTATGGTCGCCGCCATGGAAAGCAAGGTTGACTATATTCTTGGCGAGCGGGTCCCTGAGCCCGCCACGCCGATCGAGATCGCCGAGGGTATCCTGTGGATCCGGCTACCGATGCCGATGGCGCTGGATCACATCAATCTGTATCTGCTTGATGACGGCGATTCCTGGGCGCTGATCGACACCGGTCTTGGCGATCCGGTCTCCATGGGAACCTGGGAGACCTTGCTGGCGACACATCTGGCCGGACGACCGATCCGCCGGGTGATCGGCACCCATTTTCACCCCGATCACGTCGGCCTGGCCGGCTGGTTGCTGGACAAGACCGGCGCCGAATTCTGGATGAGCCAGATCGAGTGGTTGAGCGCCCGGCAAGCCTATCTCGATATCGAGGACGGCTCCTCGGCGTTGATGCAGCGCTTTTATCATCAGGTTGGGTTAGGCCAGGGTGAGATCGACACCTATCGCGAATTGGGCAACGACTACCGCAGCATGGTGACGCCGATCCCGGCGACCTATAACCGGGTAACCGACGCGACCGTCTTTAAGATCGGCGGGCGGACATGGGTGCCGTTGTTCGGCTCCGGCCATTCGCCGGATCATGTGGCGCTGTATTGCCCGGAGGATAAAATCCTGCTCGGCGGCGACATGCTATTGCCGCGGATCACCCCGATCATCGCGGTCTGGTGGCAGGAACCCGACGGCGATCCCCTCGCCGGCTATCTTGAGTTTCTCGGCACGCTCGGTCATGTGGCCGACGATGTGCTGGTCCTGCCGGCCCATAACCGGCCCTATCGCGAGCTCAGAATCCGGGTAACCGATCTGGTCGACCACCATGGCGAACGCCTGGATGTCACCTTCGATGCCTGCGCCAAGCCGGCGACTGGCCAGGAGGTGATGAAAGCGCTGTTCACCCGCGAGCTTGACGCTTTCCAAACCCGCTTCGCCATTGGCGAGACGGTGGCGCATATCAACAACCTCCTGCACAAGGGAGCGTTGCAGCGCAATCTGGATGAGAACGGCCAATTCAGGTACGAGCGCGCCGCCTGACCGCCGGACAGCCGCTAAACTCCGGATGAAGTTTCCTCGACAATGCCGCTGATCAGGTTCTCCCGGTAGAGCGCTGCTTCATCGAGCCAAGCCCCGGCCGGCGCCATCCCCTCAATCAGCCGGCGCAGCCGCGCCTCCCGCGCCTTGCGTTCGGCTTCAGCGGCCTCGACGGTGGTTTCTTCGAAGCGAATCTCGTCGCCCGGCCGCAACCGCCCGAGCCTTGGGATATCGGCGGAAATCACTGCCGCCAGCTTGGGATAACCGCCGGTGGTCTGATGATCGGCCAGCAGAATGATCGGCAGACCATTGCCCGGCACCTGCACCGCGCCGGTGACGATCCCGTCGGAAACAATATTGTAGCCGCGGGCATGGCTCAGCACCGGTCCATCAAGGCGCATGCCCATGCGGTCGGCGTCACGGGTCACCGTATAGACGCTGGCGAGGAACAGGGCCGTGGCCTCATCGGTGAAAAAATCCCGCTGCGGGCCAAGGATCACCCGAAACGGACCGCCATCGTCCAGATAAGCATCATTGGCCAAACGCCGCTCGCCCCGCGCCTCGGCCGTCGCCAACTGCAAGGGGAGCAGGTCGCCCTCGCGCAACGCCCGGCCCTCCAGACCGCCAATGCCGGCGCGGCTATAGGTTGAGCGGCTGGCGTAGACCTGCGGAACCGCCAAACCACCCTCGATCGCCAATGTCGCCGTTGAGCCATCCGGCAGCGCCCCGACACGGAACTTCTGGCCGCGGACCAGCCGGACGCTTTGATGGGCCGGCAGACGGACCGGCTCCTGGCCAAGGATCTCCAATTCCGCCCGGCTGCCGGCAAGCGCCACGCGCACGGCATCGGCGGCAACCTCCAGGGTCGGGCCGAGCATGCGGATCTCCAGGGCCTCGCAGGCCTCGCCATTGCCGACCAAGGCATTGGCCAGCCGCAAGGCGTCGGGGTCGAGCGCGCCGGAAACCGGAACCCCGAGATGCTGATGCCGCGGCCGCCCCATATCTTGAATTGTCACATTAATACCGGGGTTCAAGACTTTAATATTACTCATTTATAATCTCACATTGGAGATCATGTGTTCCTGCCACAACGGCTTGGCGTATGGCCTGATAGGCCGTTGTCGAGACCGCTTCAAAACGCACGCTATCGCCAGCGGTGACCAAAATAGGCTCCGCCCGATCGGGGTCATAAAAATCAATCGGGGTGCGGCCAATCAAGTGCCAACCACCGGGGCTTTCGATGGTGTAGATCGTGGTCTGGCGCGCGGCGACGGAGATCGAGCGCGGCGGCACCTTGACCCGGGGCTCCGGTCGACGCGGCAGATCAAAGATTTCCGGCAGCAACCCGAGATAGGGAAAGCCCGGCAGGAAACCCATCATGAAGACCTCCAGATCGGCGGCGGTATGGCGGTCGATCACCGCCTGCGGCGTCATCGAGAGCGCCTCGGCGACCACCGCCATATCCGGCGCGCAGTCGCCCTCGTAGCAAACAGGTATCCGCCAGCGCCGGGCGATCCCGCTTAAATCCGGGGTTGCGGCAATCAGCGGCGTGACCGCGTCGATCAGGGCCGCTTGTGAGAGCACCAGCGGATCATAATGGATCATCAACGAGCGCATGGTCGGCACCAGGTCGATGATCCCGGCAAGTCGGTTGGCATCCACCGCCGCCGCAAGCTGGCGCACCCGCCGGTTGATCAGCGGATCCACGGTCTCACCGTATTCCACCACCAGCGCCGTATCGCCGGCCGGCAGAAAACGTGGCTCGATTGATGGTTGATCGTTGTTGGTTCCCATGGACGACGCCGTTCCGAAGGGGCTAGACTCTGGTTCCCGGCGGACAGGATGTGTCGCCGGCTTTCGCAACAGTGAGAGATAAACACCGGGACAATGACAAAGGTCAATCTGAACGCCGACATGGGCGAGGGTTTTGGCGCCTATGACATCGGCGACGACGCGGCGATGCTGGAAATGGTGACGTCGGCGAACGTGGCATGTGGGTTCCATGCCGGCG
>JAQBUJ010000369.1 GCA_027623845.1 Pseudomonadota bacterium | reverse complement strand
CCCGTGTTTTCGCCGCGCCTACCCGGAAATGAGTGCCCAACGCCAGTTCCAAACCACCCCCAGCCGCCACGCCGTGAATAGCCGAAACCACGGGTTTATCAGACATTTCCAGGGCGGCGATGACGTCGTTCAGGTCCGGGGTTCCAGCCGGGGGCGTTTTTCCGAACTCTCGAATATCGGCGCCGGCGCTGTACATCCGTCCTTCACCGAGCAGCACGAAGGCGGCGACGCGGTCATCGGCCTGGCCGGCGGCCAAAGCGGCGGCGAGATCGGTCCGCAGCGCGGCGCCCAATCCATTCACCGGAGGATTATTCAGCTTGAGGATCAGCACCGATCCCCGGCGTTCTTCGATAACCGCGCTCATACTTTACCCCGGCGGTCCTGGCCGCGCATATCTAGTGGTCCGACTGTCTCGGCAAATTGCGCCAGACCAGCTTCAACCGCAAGCCCCGCTGACCGGTTCGCGCGTCATTTCATCCGGTCGGACCACAGCCGGTCATCTCACCTAGTCAACTCACCCAGACATCGCGGCGACCAAGGCTCTGCCAGCGGCGATATTGGCGGCGTCGGCCTCGTCAATCATCTGGGTTAGCCCGAAAAACCCATGCAGCACACCCGGATATTCCTTGTAGTCGACCGACACCCCGGCTTCGGCCAACTTAGCGGCATAGGCCCGCGCCTCGTCTCTGAGAACGTCGCAGCCAGCCGCGATGATCAACGCCGGCGCCAACCCCGCATGGGACTCCGCCAATAATGGCGAGGCGCGCCAGTCGTTATGGTTTTCCGGATCGTCGCCAAGATAATGCTGCTGGAACCAAAGCATGGTGGCCTCTTCGAGAATCCCGTACCCCTTGCCGAATTGATCATAGCTTTTGCTTTTGCAGCGATAATCGACCAGCGGATAGATCAGCGTCTGGTGGCAAAGTTTGGGCCCATCCTGGTCCCGCGCCATCAACGCCACGACGGCGGCGAGGTTGGCCCCGGCGCTATCGCCGCCAACGGCGATCTTATCCGCCGCGATGCCCAGCTTTTCCGCGTTCTCCGCCGCCCAGAGCAGGGCCGCGTAACTGTCATCGACCGATGCTGGAAAGACGTCTTCCGGCGCCATGCGATAGTCAATCGAGAGCACGGCGCAGCGGCCATGATGGCAGAGGCCGCGGGCGCTTGCGTCATGGCTGAACAGACTACCGATCACATGCCCGCCACCGTGGTAATAGACCAGCAAGCCCGGCGGCGTGGCGGCGTTCTCCCGTGGCAGGTAGAGCCGTGCCGGTATTAGCCCGGCCGGCCCGGGAATACGCAGCTCTCGGGTCTCTTTGATTGTTGGCGGCGGCAGATCGCGGGCGGCCACGGCGCGCTCCATCTGCTCGCGCGCGTCCTTGGCCGATAACTCGACCATGGGCTTTAGATTCAAACTGGCGATCCGACGCAGAAACTCGGCGGTTTGCGGGGTGACGTCGGCAGGTGCTTGATAGTCGCTCATCGTTCGCTACCCCAAAAATTCGTTGATTGCATTGGCGAGCTGTTCCGGCTGGTCGAAATCGACCTGATGTCCGGCTCCCTCGATCAGGCGTTCGCTGACAGCGCCCTTAGGCCCCTTCTTATAGATCGGGTGATAGGCCGGCGGAACCACCTTATCCTCGGTCCCCCAGACGATCAGCGTGTCACAGAAGATCCTGCCGATCCGCTTGCCCAACCCGGTGTCCCCGGTCGGCCAAAGCAGGCGTGCGGCGGCTTCATTCGCCCGGATCTGCGAGACTTCCCACTCCAGATCGTCGCCGCCCTCGGGCATCTTCTGGTGCGCTTCCAACGCCTGTGGGTTCGCGCAGAGCAGCGCCGGCAGATCTTGCGGCGTTACCCCCCAGGGGTCGGCCATCGGATTGCCGTCGATGCAGATCCCCAGCGGCGAGACCAGGACAAGGCGTTTGGTCTTGTGCGGCCAGACCGCCGTCACGTCGCCAGCCAATGCCGCGCCCAGCGAGATGCCCACCAGGTCTTCGTCGGTCAGGCCGCTGCCGTTGAGAATTTCACGCACCAGCAACAGCCAATCGAGAGCGTCGTCCAAATCGACATGCGCCCGGCCCCCGCCGCCTGGAAACCCAGGCAGAGACGGCGCGATCACCGTTCGGGTCTCCGCCAGTTTGGCCAGGAACGGCGACCATTGCAAAAGCCCGCCGAACCCAGCGAGGACGCCAAGTTTCGGTCCGCTTCCCGCCGTCCAAACGCGAAAATCAGCGCCGTTGATCGACAGGCTGGTTTCCTCGAACGCGCTCATTCCGCCGCCTCGGCCAGTGATCCGTCCAACGTGGGGTTAGGCACCGCACGCTCGGCCGCCGGCATCGGCGTCGGCCACCAGTGATCCTCCCACTTGTCGTCGAACATGTCGCTGACCTGCGGCATCACCTTCTCGGCGAACATCCGCGTGTTATAGGCGGCCAGCTGTTTACTCATGTTGCCGAACTGACACAGCATCATCAGATGCCCGACATTCATCTCGGTAGCGGCATGACGCAGCTGTTCCGCCACCTCATCCGGGCTGCCGATGATGATATAGCCCTGGTCGATGATGTCTTCGATCTGAGTGGCGGTCTTACCGCGCGCGGTGGCTTTTTTAGCGGCGGTGGCGACCTGTCCCTCGACCCGGGCGCGGATCGTCGCCTCGGTGGTGTATCCCGGCGGCTGCGCATAGCGCGGGTCGATATGCAGACAGCGACCATAGAAATACTCCGCCGGCTCTTTATACAGCCGCATCGCTTCCTCGCGGGTTTCGGCGACGCCGACGAATTGCAGAAATCCGGCGCGATAGGGGTTCGGCTCCTTACCGAGCCGGTCCATCTCGTTCCAGAAACCCCGCATCGTATTGAGGCCGATCTTGTAGCCGAAATACGAGAGATAGCAGTAGACGTAGTCCATCTCGGCGCACCATTGCCAAGTCTCGACCGAGCCGCCGCCGGGAATCCAGATCGGCGGATGCGGCTTCTGCACCGGATGCGGCCAGATATTGACGTAGCGCAACTGGTTGTAGCGACCGTTGAACGAGAACACCTCGCGCTCGGTCCAGGCCCGCTTCACCAGGTCATGCGCCTCGTAATACCGGTCGCGCAGCATGCTTGGGTTCTGGCCATAGGCGTAGCAGGTGTCCATCGGCGTGCCGACCGGAAACCCGGCGATCAACCGACCGCCGGATATGCAGTCGATCATCGCCATCTCCTCGGCCACCCGGGTCGGCGGATTGTACAGCGCCAGGCTATTGCCCATGATGCAGATCATCGTGTCGCTGGTACGCCGCGCCAGGGTGGAGGCAATGAGGTTGGGGGACGGCATCAGGCCATAACCGTTTGAGTGATGCTCGTTCACACAGATCGCATCGAAACCGCAGGTCGCAGAGAATTCGAGCTCATCCATGAAGTCGTTGTACATATGATGGGCGCGTTCGGGATCAAAGAGACGCGAGTTGATGTCGACCCAGATACCGGGGTTCTCCTCCCTGAAATCCTCGGGGAGTTCGGTGTAAGGCATCAGATGAAACCACATCAACTTCATGATCGTTCCCTTCTCTGCCCGACGATAGACAATGCGAGTAGGCCGGGTATAAGCCGGGTTGAGTCTTACGTAGAACGGACAGACGAACAAGCGTTGGACGGATCATCGTTCTGATGAGTCGACCTTGTCGAAGGGAGAATGACCGTGCATCGTCAGGTCACCCATTACAGCACCCTGGACACCCCGATCGGCCGGCTGATCCTTGGCGGCGCCCAAACCACGCTGACGCTGATCGGTTTTCCACGCGGCAGCCAGGCGGTGACCGCGAAATCTGACTGGCGCCAGGACGAGACGCTGTACCCATTGGCGAAGCGCCAGCTCAGCGATTATTTCGCCGGTGGGCGGGCCGGCTTCGATTTTCCCATGACATTGGTCGGAACCGATTTTCAAAAGAGCGTTTGGCGGGCTCTGCTGAAAATTCCGATTGGCGCGACGATGAGTTATTCCGAGCTTGCCGGGCGGATTGGCCGGCCCAAGGCGGCGCGGGCGGTCGGCGCGGCGAACGGCGCCAACCCGTTGCCGATCGTGGTTCCCTGTCATCGGTTGATCGGCGGCGACGGGTCTCTCACCGGATTCGGCGGCGGGTTAGAGGTCAAACGCTTCCTGCTTGACCTGGAAAGCGGTGCAGTTTAGCCGAACGGCCCGCCCGCCCGATATTTCAGCCCCCCTGTTTCAGCGACCTCCTCATTTCAGCCGTCATCCCGCCGCAGGGCGGGACCCATTCCACAGGCCATTGCCCGATGCGATGCATCGGGTTGCTCTGAGGCGGCGAGGCCGTGATCCTATTTTTCGGAATGCCCCC
>JAQBUJ010000368.1 GCA_027623845.1 Pseudomonadota bacterium | reverse complement strand
CTGGCTGAGACGGAGATCCGGGCGCCCTCGGTGCCGCTGGTGGCGAATGTGTTGGCGGCGCCGGTATCGGGGGATGCGGCGGAAATCCGTGCGTGCCTCGTGAAACAAGTGACGGCGATGGTTCGGTGGCGCGAATCGGTGCTTTGGATGGCCGCCAACGGGGTCTCGTCGGTCCTTGAGGTTGGAACCGGCAAGGTTTTGACTGGGTTGCACAAACGCATTGACCGGGCTTTGAGCGCCATGGCTGTTGGCCTGCCAGAAGATGTGGCCGCCGCCGTCGATGCGCTCGCGGCTGATCGCTAGGCCAAGGGAGGCATTTGATGTTTAATCTCAGTGGAAAATCGGCGTTGGTCACCGGCGCTAGCGGCGGTATCGGCGGCGCAATTGCCCGAACGCTGCATCACCAGGGCGCCGAGGTCGTGCTCTCCGGGACCAGGCGGGACGCGCTTGACGCACTGGCCAATGAACTTGGCCAGCGGGTGCATGTGGTGACCGCTAATCTGGGGGATGCCGAATCCGTGGCCTCGCTGGCCAGCGAGGCGGAGAAGATCGCCGATGGCGGCATCGATATCCTGGTCAACAATGCCGGCGTCACGCGCGACGGGTTGCTGGTGCGGATGAAGGATGAGGATTGGGAGCAGGTGATTGCGGTCAATCTTGGCTCCGGTTTCCGACTTTCCCGGGCTTTGTTGCGCGGCATGATGAAAAGGCGATGGGGGCGAATCGTCGGCATTTCGTCGATCGTTGGCGCGACAGGGAACCCGGGACAGGCGAATTACGCCGCGTCGAAGGCGGGCATGATCGGGTTTTCCAAGGCATTGGCGGGCGAGGTGGCGAACCGGGGGATCACCGTCAACGTCGTTGCGCCGGGCTTTATCGAGACGCCGATGACCGATGTGTTGAGCGATGAGCAGCGCGCCGGGCTTTTGGCCGGGATTCCGGCGGGGCGACTGGGGGCGCCGGCCGATATCGCGGCGGCGGTCGCCTATCTTGCATCGCAAGAAGCGTCCTATGTGACAGGGGCGACGGTTCATGTGAATGGCGGTATGGCGATGCTCTAGGCAAGGAGGGCCAGCGGTTGCCGCTGGCTCGGGGCAGGCAAAACGGCTATGGGCGGCGCTGGCAAATACAGATAAAGTGTGTTATTCGCCCCGCCCACGGAGCGGATCGGTTATGTGGACCGAATTCGTTAGGCTAAGCAACACGATGTGCCACGTACGCGTCGGCCCTTGAGAATGGGCGGCTGGTTCGGGCATTTACAATTCGAAAGTCAGGGAAAATTGATATGAGCGATGTCGCCGAAAAGGTTAAAGCTATCGTTGTCGAACATTTGGGCGTCGAGGCCGTTAAGGTCACCGACACCGCCAGCTTCATCGATGACCTTGGGGCGGATAGCCTCGACACGGTGGAACTGGTCATGGCGTTCGAAGAGGAATTCGGTTGCGAGATCCCTGATGATGCCGCCGAAAAGATCGTGACCGTCAAGGACGCGATCTCCTTCATCGAAAGCGCCACATAATTCACAGCTTCCGAGATGCATGTGGCGGTCGAACGCCGCCGCACCTTCAATACAGCTTGAACCTGGGTGAACCTTGATGAGACGTGCTGTCATCACGGGAATGGGGCTCGTCACCCCCCTCGGCCTCGGTATCGAAGAGAACTGGAGCCGGCTGCTTAACAGCGGCTCCGGGCTCCGGAAGATCGATCGTTTCGACGTGTCTGACCTGCCGGCCAAGATCGCCGGTATGGTGCCGGAAGGCCCGACGGCGGATGGATTGTTCACGGCCGACGATTGGGTCCAACCCAAAGAGCAACGCAAGATGGACCGCTTCATCTTGTTGGGCATGGCTGCGGCTGCCCAGGCGGTCGCGGATTCGGGCTGGGCGCCACAGACCGATGAGCAAAGGAACCGCACCGGGGTGATGATCGGTTCGGGAATCGGTGGTCTCCAACAGATTTACGATTCAAGCGTAAAGCTGCACGAATCCGGACCTCGACGGATATCTCCCTTCTTTATACCGGCGGCATTGATCAATTTGATATCCGGTCAGGTATCGATCAAATTCGGTTTCAGGGGACCGAATCATTCAGCCGTCACCGCCTGTTCGACAGGGGCGCATGCGATCGGCGACGCCGCCCGTTTGGTCATGCTCGACGACGCCGACGTGATGATCGCCGGTGGCGCCGAGGCGGCGGTTAATCGCCTGGGTTTTGCTGGTTTCGCCGCGGCTCGGGCATTGTCGACCTCGTTCAACGATACCCCGGAGAGGGGATCGCGCCCCTGGGACCAGGATCGCGATGGCTTCGTGATGGGCGAGGGGTCGGGAGTCGTCGTCGTCGAGGAATACGAGCACGCCAAGAAACGCGGCGCCAAGATCCTTGCCGAGGTGGTTGGCTATGGCATGTCCGGCGATGCCCATCATATCACCGCGCCGGCCGAAGATGGCGACGGCGCTTTTCGCGCCATGCAGAACGCGTTGAAGCGGGCTGAGCTGACGCCGGGTGACATCGATTACGTGAATGCCCACGGTACATCGACGCCGCTTGGCGACATGATAGAGCTTGGCGCGGTACGGCGTCTGTTCGGCAATGCGCTTGAAACCATGTCGATGTCATCGACGAAATCGGCGATTGGACATCTTCTGGGGGCGGCTGGCAGCGTCGAGGCGATTTTCTCGATCCTGGCGATGCGTGACGGCGTGGTGCCGCCAACCTTGAACCTCGACAACCCCTCGGACGGTTGTGACGGCGTCGACCTGGTGCCGCACAAGGCCAAGGAACGCAAGGTCGACGCGGTGCTTTCCAATTCCTTTGGTTTTGGTGGAACCAACGCTTCCCTGGTGTTCGTGCGACCACGGTGAGAGTGCGATGGGGCGTCTGCTTCTGACGCTGGTCTATGTGTGCTTGGCGGCCTTGCTGCTGGCGACGGCGGTTGTGGTCTGGGGATATGCGGAATTCACCCGCCCGGGCCCGTTGCAGGTCTCTCGCGTGGTGGTGATCCCGCCCGGCTCCGGGCTTGACCGGATCGCCGAAACCCTTGCTACCAACAATGTCGTCCAACGGGCGGAAATCTTTGCCGTCGGCGCCAAACTGTCAGGCTCGGCCAGAGCATTGAAGGCTGGTGAGTACCGGTTTCCCGAACGGGCGAGCCCGCGCGATGTGATGGAGATCCTGAAGAGCGGCCGTACCGTGGTCAGGCGACTGACCTTGGCCGAAGGTTTGACGGTCAGCCAGGTTCTGAAAAAACTTGCGACCAGTGACGGTCTATCCGGCGATATTCAGCTCGTACCCGAAGAAGGGTCACTGTTGCCGGAGACCTACCATTTCTCTCATGGCGACCAGCGTGTGGCGCTGGTTGCGCGGATGCAGGATGGCATGGCTAAGCTGGTCGCCGGGTTCTGGCCGGGCCGGGCCGCAGACCTGCCCTATCACACGCCAGCCGAAGCGATCGTCCTGGCGTCGATCATCGAGCGGGAGACCGGGTTCGATGATGAACGCTCGTTGATCGCCGGTGTTTTCGTCAACCGGTTGCGACGCGGAATGCGGCTGCAATCCGATCCGACTGTCGCCTATGGTATCGCGCCGGAGGGACTTGGCCGACCGTTGACACGAGCGGATCTGCGGGTGCCGACCCTTCACAATACATATATTATAAAGGGGCTGCCGCCGACGCCGATTTGCAACCCAGGCGCGGCGTCGATCCGGGCCGCGCTCAACCCGGTAAAGACCGATTTTCTGTATTTCGTCGCCGATGGAACCGGCGGTCATGCCTTCGCCAGGACATTGCAGGACCATAACCGCAATGTCGCGCGATGGCGGCATCTGCAAAAAAGCACCCAGGATTGATCGTTCAGTCCGCGATCGGAGTTTTGCGCGGCAGCCGCGCGACAATGGCGTCGCTGAGGGCGACCGGCAGGATTTGAAGCAGCCAAAGCACGCCATACATGCGCCACGGAAACGCGATCCTTGAGCGATTGCTGGCGAGGCCGGATTGGATGATCCGAGCGGCCCTATCGGCATCCATCAAAAACGGCATGGTGAAGCGGTTCGCCGCGGTCATCGGCGTGCGGACATAGCCGGGACAGATCACCGAAACCTCAATGCCGGAGGCTGCGACAGTACCGCGCATGCCTTCGCCCAAGACCCGGACCGCAGCCTTGGTCGCACAATAGGCGGACGCGCCGGCCAGCCCGCGAAACCCGGCCATCGAACTCATCAAAGCGATCTGACCTCGGCCTCGTGGTTGCATCAACGGCAGGGCCGGAAGCACGGTGTTGAGCGCGCCATCCAGATTGACCGAGAACAACCGCCGGACCTGTTCCTCCGGTTCGGCATGCTCCCCGTCGCTGGTGC
>JAQBUJ010000367.1 GCA_027623845.1 Pseudomonadota bacterium | reverse complement strand
GCACGTGGTCTTTTGGAATCACCTTGTCCTCGCGAGCCAATCGGTATTTGGAAACCAACACGACCATGGCTAAAAAATGCTAAGGGGAAGGGCTAATGGAAACACAGTCTCAGAAATAACCGGACGGCCATCGCCCGGCAACCCAACCAACGGAGAATTCGCCGTGCGACGTGTTTTGTGGATCACTCTAGCCGTTGTGATTGGCGCCGTTGGCTATAGCGCGGCGTGGTGGTTCGTCGCCGAGCGGACGAGGACGACGATCATCGCATGGCTCGACGGATTGCCGGCTGAGCAACTGTCGGTCACCCCCGGCGAAATGCGCCGTGGCGGGTTTCCTTTTGCCGTGCGTTGGACGTTTTCCCAACCTCGGGCCGAGGCGCTTTGGGCATTGGGTGATCTTGCGGCAAAGGCGACGTCACTATCCCTGACGGTTGAGATCTGGGCGCCAAGTGTTATTCAGCTGCGCGCCGATCAACTGGGCGTGGCGGTAAACCCCGCGTCAACCAGCCGAGCCTGGCGGTTGAGCGCCGAGGCATGGTCGGCGACGCTCGAGCCGGGACCGGCGCAGGCGGTAGACCTGCGGTACGAACTCACCAATCTGCTGGTCGATGAAATCCGCCCCAGCGGCGCGCCTATGGCGGCCCAGCGCCTGGCTAGGGCGCAACGGGCGAGCGGTACGGTGCGGATTTCCCCGCGACAGGAGGACGGCGGCCCGCTTGCGGTCCATTCAGCGGCTCTCGATCTGGTGGGGCTCAACGCGCCGGGGATGAAATATTTCACCCCGAATGGCGATGGTCGGATCCAAGCATTGGCTCATCTGCGCGGCGATCTCGGCAATGCGAGCATCGAAGATGTGGTGGCGTGGCGAGACGCCGGCGGGGTCTTGGACATAGAGTCCCTCGACATCGATTGGCCGCCGGCGGACATCGCGTTCAACGGCACCCTGGCGCTCGATGAAAAGCTGCGTTTGCTGGGCGCTGGAAGCGCCGATATTCGCGGCCTGCCGGGGCTGATCGACACCATGGCCGATCGCGGCGAGCTGAAGAATTCCCAGGCGACGATCGCCAAGCTGGCGCTTGCCCTGATGACCCGACCGGCCAAGGACGGCGGCGCGCCGGTGGTCCGGCTACCACTCACCGCTCAGAACGGGCGGCTGCGTGCGGGGCCGTTTACGCTCAGTCGGTTAGCCTCACTTATCCGCTGACGGCGGCACTTCCTGACGCGCTTCGACAACGCCTCGACGGATCGCCTGGGTGCGGGTGAACAGATCCTGCAAGGTCTGTCCCTCGCCCCAGCGAATGGCCCGCTGTAGCGCTGTCAGATCCTCAGTGAAGCGCTGCAGGATCTCCAGCACCGCCTCGCGATTGTTAAGGAAGATATCGCGCCACATGACTGGGTTCGAGCCGGCAATCCGTGTAAAATCGCGAAACCCGCCAGCCGAGAATCGAATCACGTCATTCTGCAGGTGTTGTTCCAGGTCCACGGCCGTGCCGACGATCGTATAGGCGATGAGATGCGGTACGTGAGAGGTCACCGCCAACACCTTGTCGTGGTAGTCGGCCTCCATTTCTTCGACAATCGCGCCGATGGCTTCATAGAGCTGACGCAACAGAGCGATCGCCTCCGGGGCCGTGCCCGGCGGCGGCGTCAACAACCAATAACGGCCATCGAACAGTTCGGCGAAGCCTGATTCCGGGCCGGAATGCTCGGTCCCGGCGATCGGGTGACCTGGCACGAAATGCACCGTATCGGGAAGGTTCGGCCCCATGTCGCGGATCGGCGCCCGCTTGACGGAGCCGACATCGCTGACGATACAGCCGGGCTTCAGATGCGGCGCCATCGCCTTGGAGATCGCCCGATAGGTGCCAATCGGCGTGCATAGGATCACGCAATCGGCACCCGCCACTGCGTCCGCCGGCTCGCCATGCACCGAATCGGCCAAACCAAGCTCGGTGGCGCGCGCCCGGGCGGCCTCATCCAGGTCGGTGATCGCCAAGTGACCAACCAGATTGCCCTGGCGTTTGATCGCTCGGGCCAGGGACGAGCCGATATGGCCGATCCCGATCAAGGCCAGGCGCTGAAACAGCACGTCGCCGGGTTGATTTTCAGTCTCGCTCATGACCCCACGCCCTATTGATTCAGGAATTCAGCGACCGTATCGACCACGATTCGCATTTCTTCCTCGGTCCCGATCGATAGGCGCAGGAACGCTGGCGCGCCATAACCCGCCATCCCGCGCGTCAGGATGCCCCGCTCGCTCAGATAGGCGCCGGCTTCGGTCGCCGTATGACCGGCCTCGTCGGGAAAGCGCACCATCAGGAAGTTGGTGACGCTGGGCAGACATTTAAGGCCCAGTGCCTCGAATTTTGCTTTGGTCCAGGGTTGCCAAGTCTCGTTATGGGCAACCGAGCGTTCGACGAATTCCTTGTCGCCAATCGCCGCGATCGCCGCCGCCACGGCGCCTCGGTTGGCGCCAAACGGTTGCTTGACCACATGCATCGCGTTGATCACGTCTTGGGGGCCGTAACCCCAGCCAAGGCGCAGGCCGGCCATGGCGTAGAGCTTCGAGAAGGTGCGTAGCATGATCACATTTTCCGAAGCCTCGACCAGCTCGGAGCCATCGGAATAGTCGTTACGGGAGACGAATTCGGCATAAGCCGCGTCGATCACCAGCAATACGTTCTCGGGCAGTTCGCGTTGCAGACGGGCGACCTCGCTGCGCGCGAGATAAGAGCCGGTCGGGTTGTTCGGGTTGGCCAGGAAAACGATCCGGGTGCGTTTCGTAACCCGCTCCAAAATCGCATCGACGCTGACCCGGTAGTCGATGTCAGGGGCCGATACCGGGACGCCGCCGGCCACCGTCGCCGACATGGGGTACATGATGAAGCCGTACTCGGTGTGGATCACCTCGTCGCCTGGATCGATATAGGCTTGGCAAAGCGCCTGGATCAGCTCATCCGAGCCACAGCCGAACACCATGCGCGCCGGGTCGAGGCCATAGGTCTGGCCAATCGCCTCGGCCAACGCCTTGGGCTCTTCCTCGGGATAGTGGTGGACCTGTGCAGCGACCTCAGCCAGGGCTTGCATCGCTTTCGGGCTCGGGCCGAGCGCGCCTTCGTTGGCGGACAGGCGAATGATACGGCCGGCTGTCGGCGCGCTCAGATTGGGTTGATAGCGAACCATGGCGGCGATGGTCGGACGAGGAGTGGGGGCGGGCATGTTTGCCTCCGAAAAGTCTGAAGCGGCGCGGGGTCAGGGGGCGATGGGGAGGGCGTAGGCGCCAAGCCGAAGCCAATTGTCATCGCCCGGATGTTCGGGATGCTCAGCGAACCCGTCGACTTCGACGAGATGCCAGATTTTACCGTTTTCCCAGCTGTCGATCACCCGTCCATTATTTACCGCGCCTTCCCCAGGGATCGCGAACAAGGTGCGGTCATCGCCCGAGGGCTCCGGTTCCTGTGGCGCGATGATCAGCGCATCGACGGCCTCGCCCGGACTGATAAAAAACGGAAGCCGCGCGATGATGCGCGGCTCGGAACCGGTGGCTGTTTCAAGCAAGCGCGGCCACCAGCGCCAGGTTTCACCGCTTTCGATGGCCGGCAGGATGCCGAGCTGCGCCGAGCCGCCGGCAACGGCGTCAACCACCGCCGCTGCGTCGCTGAGACTGATCAGGGAGGAGGCGGTGCCGCAATACTCGCGCGCCAGCTCGTGGATGGCCAGTTCCGGCGCGAAGACCGCAGCGGTGACCGATACCTGCTGGTTAAGATTTGCGCTGAGGATCTCGCGCCAGATTCGAGCGATCGATTTTGGCGACAGCGGATCGCGATTGCGTGTCGCCAACTGCCGCATCACCTGTGCCTCGCGACCAGGCCGCAGGTTCGGCCCGGAAGCCCCCGCCTTGGCCTGGGCCACCTCGCGGCCAATCTCCACGCGCCGGATCAACAGATCGTGCAACGCCACGTCGATCTCGTCGATTTCACGTCTCAGTTGGTCCAGTGTCGCCACGATCAACCCCCGGCACGCCCGCGACGACAGAAGCTTCGTCTCCAGCGGGTAAGGCGGCTAGGATTAATCCCGCCCCTGCCCGATTGCAAGCGGGCTTGCCGCTGCGTGGCCCGCGCGCGCGCGGGCCACTGTCTGAGCGGCGGGGATTTGTCTTGCCGGAGCCGGCAGCAAAGCGCGGGCGCGGGCGCGCAACGGGCGTGGTTTGGTGGTCGCGTAAATCTGTTTGCTGGCCTCGATGATCACCACGCCGCCGAGCTGTTTAAACCAGCGGGCGCCAATGTCTTCCAACCCATAGGCGGAGCGTTGCACCACCTTCCAGGGATAGGGCGGCACGTATAGCGCCCGGGTCGTCAGCGTCGGGGTA
>JAQBUJ010000366.1 GCA_027623845.1 Pseudomonadota bacterium | reverse complement strand
GAGCCTGTCCAGACGCCTCGAACACGGCGAATGCCGGGAGTGCGGCGCTTGTCGGAAATCGCCGGAAAAGCTACGAAGACCGAGACTTTCACCATCTACGGCGCGCCATGAACCCGCAGGACAGCCTCCGCCTCGCTATTTCACACCACAATGCCGGGCGGATAACGGAGGCCGAACGGCTCTATCGTGAGATCCTGGGCGCGCTGCCCGGTCACCCGGTAGCCGCGACGTTGCTGGCGCGCCTGGCGTTGCGGGCCGGCCGCCTCGGTGAAGCGCGCGGGCTGCTCGCCACGGCGCTGGCGAGCGCCCCCGATTATATGCAGGCGCACAACGCCCTCGGCGACTGGGCTGAACAATCCGGCGAGCCGGCGATCGCACACCGAGCGTATCGCCGGGCGCTGGCCCTGGCGCCGGGGCAGGCCGACCCACTGGTTAAATTAGGTAATTTGGCGCAGCAAGCGCAGGACAATGCCGGCGCGAGCATAGCGTACCGCCGGGCGCTGGCGGTGCATCCGGGGTCGGTATCGGCGGCGAATAACCTGGCGGCGGCCTTATTGAAGCAGGCTGATCCAGCGGCGGCGCTGGAAGCCACCGACCGGGTCCTTGGGCGGGAGCCGTCCCATGTTCGCGCCACCGCCTATCGCACCATCGCGCTCAGGGCGCTTGGCCGGGATGGTGAGGCGGACGCGCTGATCGGGCTCGGCGCGCTGGTTCGCACGGTGCGGCTTGAGGTTTCCGCAGGCCAGGCCAACGCAGCCACCTTCAACGCGGATCTGGCGGCGGCGCTGAAAACCCACCCGAACCTTTCCAAGGATTGGGACCCGGCCCAACGCGCCATCCGGGGGGGGGCGATCGTGCCCCGGCTTTTCGAGCACCAGGTTCCGGTAATCAACGCCTTCGAAAAGAGTTTGCGGGCCGCGATCGACGCCGTCATCGCTGACCTGCCGGACGATCCCGAGCATCCCTATTTGGCGGCCAAGCCCTCGGCTTACGATCTTGATATCTGGGGCAATCTGCTTGGTGCTTCAGACCATCAATCCGCCCATATACATAATCTCGGCTGGATGAGCGGCGTCTACTACGTCGCCGTACCCGAGCCGGAACCAGGGGATGATCCACGCGCCGGATGGATCGAATTTAACCGACCCGGTTACGGCATCCCATCGCTTTCCGGCGAGGCTGGAATCGAGGCGATCCGTCCCGAGCCGGGCATGGCGATCCTGTTTCCATCCTATGTCTGGCATGGAACGATTCCCTTCAGCGGCGCCGGCGAGCGGATCAGCATCGCCTTCGATCTGCATCCTCGGATGGTCTGAGATGGCCGGCGCCGATTGGCAAGCTGACGGCCGTGAGGCCGGGGCGCTGTTGAAGGCGGGCCGGGCCGAGGAGGCCGCGCGACTATACCAGCGCATTGCCCAGGTCCATCCACGCCGACCCGACGCCCACAACAATCTCGCGGTGGCGCTGAAGGCGGCCGGTCGAACCAAGGAAGCGGTCGAAAGCTATCGCCGCGCGATCAAGCTCGACGCCGGTTATGGCATGGCCCGCAAGAACCTGGCCCGAGCGCTGCGTCAACTGGGCCGTCACGAAGAAGCAATTTCCCATCTGGCCATGCTATCGAGGGACAACCCGAGCGACCGGGATGTCCAATCCGAGACCATCGACACTTTGATCGAGATGGATTTCGCCAAACCATCACCGGTGGCTCACAAGGCCCTGCTGGACTTGTTCCAGCGCCGCGACATCGATCTACAGCGCCTGGTGGGTCCGGCGATGCGGCTGGTTCTGGTCAATCGACGCTTCGCCAGATTGATCTCGACCGCAAGCGAGGCCTATCCCGATCGGATTCCCGGCCGTCCGTTGACGCCGCGTGAGATCGCCGATCCGCTGCTGATCGCGCTCTTGACCTGGACCATCGTTCCATCACCGGAGATCGAGGCCTGGATTACCCTGGCCCGCCGACAGTTGCTGACGTTGGCCGGAACAGGCCAGGCGATCACCAGCGACCCGGCGCTACTGTGGGCGATCGCCGCGCAATGTCAGGTCAGCGAACACGCCCAAACCGTTACCCCTGCCGAGCAGATCGCCGCCGCCGCGCTATCGGCGAGGCTGACAGGTGACGACCCCGCCGGGTTGGCCGTCGCCGGCATGTATCTGCCTCTCGGCGTGCTTCCGGCGGCACGGGCGCTATGGCAACGACTCTCGGTAGAGCCGGATGATCGATCGCCGATGCGGGCCCTTCTCAAACGCGCCGTCGCCGACCCTATCGCGGAGCGCCGGATCGCCTCGACGCTGCCAACTCTGACGGCGGTCGAGGATCGCACATCGCTCGCCGTTCAAGATCAGTACGAGACCAGCCCCTACCCAAAATGGTTGTCGATCGACCGGGATCGCCAGCCCCGAAGCCTGGCTGATCGCCTGGCGCAGCGGTTCCCGGCGCTGGCGACACAAGGCCTCGATCTGACGACGCCGCGAATCCTGGTCGCCGGCTGCGGCACTGGTCGCCATGCGATCACCACGGCCGGTCGGTACAAGGACTGCACGGTTCTCGCCGTCGATATCAGTCGGGTTTCCCTGGCCTTCGCCCTACGACAAGCGGAGGCTTATGGCCAGGAGAACATCACCTTCGCCCGGGCGGACATCCTGAAGTTGGCGAGCCTTGAAGACCGGTTCGATTTGATTGAATGCTCCGGCGTGCTGCACCACATGGCCGACCCGGTCGCCGGATGGCGGGTCTTGCGAGGCTTGGTGAAGCCTGGCGGGCTGATGCGGATCGGCTTGTATAGCGCGCATGCCCGGCAGCGCTGGGAAAGCCTGCGCGCCCCGGTTCCGGACGGCGCTGATCGCGAGCAGACGAACGATTTTCTGCGCCAAAAGCGGGCCGGCTTATTGACCGATCCCCCGACCGGACCTGAATCCGTGGTGTTGCGGATCGCCGATTTCTATTCTCTCAGCGGTTGCCGAGACCTGTTGTTCCATGCCCGGGAGGTTCAGTTCACGCTTCCGGAAATTGCCGCGGCCCTGGCCGATCTTGATCTGGAGTTCGTTGGCTTCGAGACCCTGCCGGAACCTGTGAACGAGGCTTTCCGCCAGCGCTTCGCCAAGCCCGGCTCTGAGCGGGATCTGTCACTTTGGGACGCGTTTGAGCGGGATAACCCTGACACCTTCATCGCCATGTATCAGTTCTGGTGCCAGGCGAAACCCTGAACCCGCGCCCGCCGTACGGGTCAGCCTTCGGTCAAAGCCGTCCCGTGACGCTCGATGAAGCGCGTGTCGGTCTGGGCGACGAGGAATTCCGGATGCGCCGCCACGCGCTTGAGGAATTCAAGATTGGTGGTGATTCCCGCGACCTCGATCCGCGCCAGAGCCGCCGCCATCGCCGCCACCGCAGCGGGCCGATCAGGGCCGGAGGTGATAATCTTGGCGATCATTGGATCATAATAGGGGGTCACCGTATCGCCCTCGACGAACCCGGTATCAATCCGCAGGTCCGGAGCGGCTTCGGGGAGTTGAAACCGTTCGAGAATACCCGGCGAGGGGAAGAATTTTTTTGCTGGGTTCTCGGCATAGAGCCGGCATTCGATGGAATGACCGCTGTATTCGGGTGGTTGGTCCGCCAAAGCGTCGAGCGTCTCCCCCGCCGCCAAGGACAGCTGCAACCCGACGATATCCTGGCCGGTGATCATTTCGGTCACGGGATGCTCAACCTGAATGCGGGTGTTCATCTCGAGGAAGTAAAAGGCGCCCGTCTCATCATCGAGAATGAATTCAATGGTCCCGGCGCCGGCATAGTTCTGGCCCGCCGCGAGACGGCAGGCCGCCTCGGTCATCTCGGCGCGGGTCGCCGCCGAGACACGCGGGGCCGGTGCTTCTTCTATCACCTTTTGAAAACGTCGCTGGATCGAGCATTCCCGATCAAACAGATGGAATACCCGACCGTCGCCCAGACCGAAGATCTGCACCTCGATATGCCGGGCCCGCGCCACGTAGCGTTCGAAGAACACCCCGCCATCACCGAAGGTGCGCTCAGCCAGGGCGGAAACGGTCCGCGCCGTCTTCACCACATCCCCGGCCTTTTCAACCAACCGCATGCCGATCCCGCCGCCGCCGCCGCTGGCCTTCACCAGCAAGGGATAGCCGACCTGATCACCGGCTGCGACGACAGCCGCATCATTTTCCAGATCCAGGCGCGGCGAGCCCGGTAACACCGGGACATTCGCCGCAACCGCCAGGTCGCGAGCCCGCCCCTTATCGGCCATGGCGGTGATGCTGGCAGGGGCCGGCCCGACCCAAACCAGGCCCGCCGCCTCGACCGCTTCGGCAAAAGACGTGTTTTCCGAGAGCAAACCATATCCCGGATGAATGAACCGCGCGCCTGA
>JAQBUJ010000365.1 GCA_027623845.1 Pseudomonadota bacterium | reverse complement strand
GGGAATCCCTCGCGAGTCAGCCTCAGCGCAAATTGGTATTAAGGGGCTCGTTCCTGGTCAAGGTCAGCGACTTCGGACCAAGCATCGCAATCGCGGTGATGGCGATTGTCGCCTTCTCGTTTCCGTGGATCAGCGTGCAAGGTCCGGTTCTGCCAGCTTCCTTCGAGGCCACGACCTCAGGGCGGCCCTGGACCGTTAATATTTTCGCCGCCCCGCCTTGGGTGATTCTGGCATCGGTGATCCCAGCATGTTTCGCTGCGATCCTGCTGTATCTTGACCAGAACATCACCTCGCGGATCATCAATGAGAGTGGCGAGGCCCTCAAAAAAGGCAAAGGGTACCACGTTGACCTGATGATCGTCGGGGCGCTGACATTCGGGTTTTCGCTGTTTGGCATGCCCTGGATCGTCGCCGCGACGGTGCATTCGGTGAACCACCTTAAAGGGCTCAGCGGCGTCCGTGAGATGGCTGGCAAGGCCCAGAGATACGTTATCGAAAACCGGGCCTCGGCGCTGGTCGTCCACGCGTTGATCGCGGCGTCGATATTCCTGTTGGATCTGGTGGCGCTGATCCCGGTACCGGTCTTGTTCGGTCTGTTTGTCTACATGGGATATGTATCGTTACGCGGCAACGATTTTGCGCTCCGGTCGCTGCAGACGCTGCGCTCCCTGGTCAAATCTGGATCGATTGGGCCGGACGAGATAGAGAACGACGCCGTGCGCCGTTACACGGTACTGCAGGCCGCCGCCTTCGTGGTGCTTTGGGTGGTCAAATCGAGCGTGATCGGTATCTTGTTTCCGATCTTTATTGCCTTGTGCGTGCCATTCAGAATTCAGATCTCCCGTTGGTTCGAGAATAAGGACCTTGAGATTCTCGACGATTTCGACCCGACGCGACCTTTATAGGGGGCGACTTCAGGCTTTGTCGCGGCGCGTCGGACTGTAGCGCAGGTTCGTCGAGAGCGCCCCCGGGCCACCGAGCACCCCAATTCGGTGCTCCTTGTTTTTCGATTCGCCCGAGAGATGGATGATGCCCAGAGGCTGGTAGGGAAGATTGGGCTCAACGAAGGTGTTGGTTTCGGCGTCGAACATGATTCTCGCTCGATTGGCCAACCAGTTGCAGGTGGCCGGCAAGATATTGCGAGGAAAATCTTCGAGATAGACAACCCGGTTCAGGCCGAATTGCTCGGCATAGAAATCGTAGAACTGTGAGAGGCCCTCCTCCATGGCCTGATGCCAGCGCGCCCAGAGAGGAGAATCACCGCGCAGTGCGAAGACACCGGAATTCAGAACCGGAAAGTTTCGCAATCGTTGCGCCACATCAGCGCCGAAAAATTTCTCATAAATGCTGTTAACCCAGTCGGAGATTTTGCCTTGGTCGTAGAATTGAATATAGGCCCGGTCGAGTTCCGCGGTAATACAGAGCGCGCCATCGCGTGCGCCTTGGCTCAACAGGTCGATCACCTTCCATTCCTGCAGCCAGCAGTCGGCATCGATCCAGATATATAAGTCATACCCGGGAAAATGCCTTGGCAAGGACGGTCGGGCGGTCATCGCCTGCAAGCCTTGACTATCGCAGAGCCATTTCTCATTCGGTCGCCGGTTATCGGTTCTTTTTAGTTTCGCGAAATCCACGTCCCAACCAGGCTTGACCACGTGCTCCACCTCACGGCGGAACTGGTTCGCCACAGCCTCGGTCAATCCGGTATCCAGCAGGCCGATGTCGATGCCGACGCTGTCTGGTTTGTCTCGGATCGACCGGATCAAATCCAGAGCCAGAGAGGCGAAGGGCTGATTGGCCGCCGTGCAGATGATGGTTTTCATTGGAGGAGTCGTCGCCCACTGTGCTGTTAGATAATCGGCACCTTTTTGGCGGCGATCGCGGCGGGCGAGACGATGTCCATGTTCAGCGGCACGTGCCAGCGCTCGGTATTGCGGATTTTCGGCGGCGCATTGCGGGCCTCGCCGCCACCGATGACAAAGCCCTCGAAGCCCTTGTCCATCACCTTGTTGCAGCGATCGACATAGATCGGAAAACCACCAATATAGGGCATGAAGACCCTGGGGCGGCCCGGAATATTGGCGCCGACATACCAGGAACTGCAGGTTGAGCGCAGCGAGATTTCGGCGACCTCGTTTACATGATCGACCCAATCATCCTCGTCCTGCAACATTGGCTCGATGGTCTTGGCGCCGATGTCGCGCATATGGGCGAAGCAGTCGACCATCCAATCGGCGTGCTGCTCGATCGACTGGATCATGCTGGCCAGCACCGAGGGGCTGCCCGGCCCGGTGATCATGAAAAAGTTAGGGAACCCATTGGTCGACAGCCCGAGATAGGTGCGCGGCCCGGCCTCCCATTTCTTGGTCAGGGTCTGACCGTCGCGCCCGGTGATCTTGATTTTTTCGAACGAGCCGGTCATCGCCGCAAAACCAGTGGCGCAGATGATCACATCAACCTCGTGCTCCTCGCCATTGGCCACCAGGCCGGTGCGGGTGATCCGCTCGATCGGCGCCTTGGAGACGTCGACCAGCCTTACATGCGGTTGGTTATAGGTCTGATAATAACCGGTATCGACACACAATCGTTTGCAACCGAAGACATTGTCGGGCGACAACAGGGCGGCGGTGGCCGGGTCTTTGACGGTCTCGCGGATCTTGCGCCGGGCAAACTCGGCGATGGTGTCGTTGGCTTCCTTCTCGAACAATAAATCCCCATAAGCGCCAAGAAACGGCAGGCCGCCGCGGGCCCAGGATTCCTCGTATTGCTGTTCGCGTTCCTCTGGCGTGGCGTCAAGAGCGGACTCGGCGTTGAACAGAAAATACACTCCCGTCGGCCGCATCCGCGCCTTGGCCCGGAACGCCGGGTAATCGGCCTTCACCGCCGCCTCAACTTCCGGGTCAAGCTTGGCGTTCCAGGCCGGCACGGTGTAGCTCGGCGAGCGTTGGAACACGGTGAGCGATTTCGCCTGTTCGGCGATAATCGGGATCGCCTGGATCGCCGAAGACCCGGTGCCGATGACCGCCACCCGCTTGCCGCTGAGATCGACCCCCTCATGCGGCCATTCGCCGGTATGATAGACCGGCCCCTGAAAATCCTCGATCCCGGCGAAGTCCGGTCGATTGGCGGCCGAGAGACAGCCAACCGCCATCACGCAAAACTGTGCGTCGACCCGGTCGCCTTGATCGGTCTCGACGCTCCAACGCTGGGTGGCTTCGTCGAAGGCCGTGGCGGTGACGCGGGTATCAAATCGGATGTCGCGGCGCAGCTCATAGCGGTCCGCGACATGGTTGGCGTAATCCAGGATCTCCGGTTGCGGCGAATATTTCTCGCTCCAGCACCATTCCTGGTCCAGCGCGTCATCAAAGGAATAGGAATACTGCATGCTCTCGACATCGCAGCGCGCGCCCGGATAACGGTTCCAATACCAGGTCCCGCCGACCCCGCCGCCGGCCTCGTAAACCCGGGCGGAGAAGCCGAGCTTGCGCAGGCAATGCAACATGTACATGCCGCCGAAACCGGCCCCGACGACGACGACGTCAAAACTGGCGGTTTCCGGGGCGCGTGAGGCAGAGATGGCGGTCGCGGTAGGGATTGTGTCGGGCATGGCTGGGGTCCGGTCTAGACTGACGTCGAGAAGCGGTGAATTTTGGCGAGGCCCGCCGCCATTGGCAAGGGATCAGCGGGTTTAACCGACCCGGCAGACGCAATAAACCACCTGTATGTCTTCGGCGAATTCAGGATGGTCGGCCAGATACGGCATCGGATCCGAGACATGCTCCATGGTCCAGCCGCCTTCGGCCTCCAGGCGGGCCAGCGTATCGGCGTAGCCTCGGCTCTCGAAGAAGTCGTCGCGGCTGGTGAAGACCACGACGCCGCCAGGCCGGATCACCCGCTTCCATTCGCGCCACAGCGGCTCCTCGCGCACATAAGAAAGCACGCCGACGCACAGCACTCCGTCGATCCCGTCATCTTCGAACGCCAGCGGTTGATTGAGATCCGCCGCCTCCAACCGGTCATAGACCCCCTTGGTTCGGGCGACCTCCAGGCTGGCCTCGGACATGTCGAGCCCGGTAATCACCCCGCCGGCCCCGACTTTGCGCAACGCCGCCCCGGTCATGCCGGTCCCACAGCCGCAATCCAGGATTGTGGCGGTCTTCAGGTCCGGGAGGTATTTAGCCAGAAGCTTTGCGGCCTGCTCCGGCGCTTCATAGGCCCAATTCCAAAGCTGTTCGTCATAGTTTGGCGCCATCGCGTCATAGGTTTCCGCGTTCTTTTTGCCGTCCAGCGATACATCGCCGTCGCCGCGGATAACCTTGTCATGACTTGCCATACTCGCCTCGGTATTAGTTTTGGGGGGACGTTTAGCCTACCGGACGACGACG
>JAQBUJ010000364.1 GCA_027623845.1 Pseudomonadota bacterium | reverse complement strand
CCGCGCCCGCGCCGACCATCCGTTCCTGATCTGGCATCCCTTCGACGATCGCCCGAGAATCTGGAGTTACAGCGCTTTTGCCCGGGACGTGGAGCGGATCGCCGCCGGGCTTCTGGCTCGTGGGATCAGGGGTGGCGACCGGGTGTTGATCCATCTCGACAACTGCCCGGAATTGTTGCTGGCTTGGTATGCCTGCGCGCGTATTGGTGCGGTCGGCGTGACCACCAACGCCCGTTCTTCCGCCGACGAGTTGAGCTATTTTGCTGAGCACGCGGGAGTTTCCGGCGCCGTCACTCAGCCCGCATTCGCCGATCTCGTCGCCAGTTGCATCGCCTCCAACTGTTGGATGGCGGTGACCAGTCATGACGCCGGATTGCCGGCCGATCCCGGTCGCCGGCCCGGTCCCGCCGAGGGCTTCGAGGCGCTGTTCGGCGATCCCGGCACGGTCCCGCCTCGCCCTGCCGATCCGATGGCCTCGGTCGGGATCCAATACACATCAGGCACCACGTCCCGGCCCAAGGGCGTGGTGTGGACCCATGCCAACGCATTGTGGGGCGCCCGGGTCAACGCAGCGCATGAGGATCTGCGGGCCGATGACGTTCATCTGGTCTATCTGCCACTGTTCCACACCAATGCTCAGGCCTATTCGGTGCTGGCGGCGCTTTGGGCCGGGGCGACCTGCGTGTTGTTGCCGCGCTGGTCGACCAGCCGGTTCTGGCAGGTGTCGGTGGATTACCAATGCACCTGGACCTCGATGGTTTGGTTTTGCCTGAGCGCCTTGGCCGAGACCACGCCGCCGGAGCGGCATTTCTACCGGCTCTGGGGCAATGGCATGTGCGCGCCGCCACAGGATCAGGTTTATGGGGTCAAGACCGTCGGCTGGTGGGGCATGACCGAGACCATTAGCCATGGCATCGTCGGTCATACCCAGCTTGAGAACCGCCCGCTGGCGATCGGCAAGCCGGCGCCGGAATATGGCGTCGCCATTCAACGCCAGGATGGCGCTCCGGTAGAACCCGGCGAGACCGGCGACCTGAAGATCCTCGGCGTCCGCGGCGTCTCGTTGTTCAAGGAGTATCTGCATAATCAACAGGCGACAGACGCCGCCTATGATCCGCATGGCTGGTTCATCACCGGCGATCGGGTAACCTTGCACGACGATGGCTTCATCAGCTTTTCCGGCCGCGACAAGGACATGCTGAAAATCGGCGGCGAGAATGTGGCCGCCGCCGAGATCGAGCGGGTCCTGATGGAACTTCCCGATGTGGTCGAGGCGGCGGTGGTCGGGCGCAAACACCGGATGCTCGACGAGGAACCGGTGGCCTTCCTGCTGGTTCAGGGCGGCCCCGAGGCCGTTGACGCCGGATTGCCGGACCGCGCCCTGGCCGCCTGTCGGGCCAAACTCGCCAGCTTCAAGATTCCAGCTGAGGTGAGGGTGGTCGAGAGCTTGCCGCGCTCCACCCTGGAGAAGGTCGCCAAAGCCAGGCTGCGCACGATTTTGGCGGAAGAGCGGGAGGTGTAGGGACAACGGCGGCAACTTCACCAGGAGGTGACTTTCGCCCGGCCGGCGTTTCGGCCTAAGCTCGCGTCGAACCCTGCGGGAAGGACCGATCCGATGAGCCTTGATGACATCAAAGCGCTGACCTTCGATACCGGCGGCACGATCCTCGACTGGCATAGCGGATTCAGCGCCGCGCTAGCCGAGGCCGGGCGGCGACATGGGTTGGAGCGGGACTGGACGACGATCACCAACGATCTGCGCCGCCGCTCGCTTGGCAAGATGATCAATCTCGGCGAGCACGAGCCGCCGGCCTATAATTTTGATGGTTCGCATCGCATGGTGCTGGACGAGCTTTGCGCCGAGAACGGTCTGGACGCCTTCACCGAGGAGGATCGCCATGCCATCGCCTGGACCGCCGCGCATAATTTTCAGGCCTGGCCGGATTTTCCCGCCGTTCAGCCGCGCTTGCGGGCGAAATACATGGTTTGCTCGTTCACCATTCTCAGCTTCCGCATCATCATCGACACCGCCAAGCGGAACGGGTTGTCTTGGGACGCGGTGTTCTCCTGCGAGGCGATCGGTAAATACAAGACCTTGCCGGCTTCATACCAGACGGTGGCCAAATGGCTGGTGTTGGACCCCAGCGAGATTTGCATGGTCGCCTGCCACAACTTCGACCTGGACGCCGCTCGCAAGGTCGGTTTCAAGACCGCCTTCGTGCGCCGTGCCGACGAGTGGGGGCCGCCCGGCCCGCCGGATGGGGCCGCCAACCCGGACTGCGACATCATCGTCGACAGTTTCCCGGAACTGGCCGAGGCGCTGGGGGGGAAATAGGGAGCGGAACCAGGCGGGTTGAACCGCCGACATCTCCGGGAAATTCGAGATGTCGGCGGTGATCGCCTTGATTGAGGTCAGCCGAGGTTAGGCGGCTTTCCGGATTTCCTTGATGTAATTCAGCATGGTGTCGGCGTCGGAAACCTCGAACGGGTCGGTCGGGCAATTATCCTCGAACCCGTCCTCGATAAACATCTTCACGATTTCGCCGTCCTCGACCAGCATGGCATAGCGCCAACTGCGCATTCCAAACCCGATATTCGACTTGTCGACCAGCATCCCCATTTTGCGGGTGAATTCGCCGGCGCCATCAGGCAGCAGGAACACGTTCTTGGCCTTTTGACTGACGCCCCATTGATACATCACGAAAGCGTCGTTGACCGACACACAAACGACTTGGTCGACGCCCTGAGCCTGGAATTCAGCGTAAAGCTCCTCATAGCGCGGCAGATGACTTGTCGAGCAGGTCGGGGTGAAGGCGCCGGGCAGAGAAAACACGACCACGCGCTTGCCCTTAAAGATCTCGTCACTGGTTAGATCCTTCCACTCGAACGGGTTTGGGCCGTCCATGGCGTCATTGCGAACCCGGGTTTTGAACGTGACATTCGGAACGGTTTGCATTTTCATTTTCCTCTTCAAAGGATGGTTCGTTGTTGTCTTGAGGGAAAAATAGGGACGGGCTTGTGATTTGTAAAATCTGTAATATAATATGTTTTAAGTGATTTTATCGATATATTGATAGGACTGCTCCATGCAGCCTGAACCGACGCTTCGTCAACTCCGCCATTTCCTCAGCGTGGCCGAGCACCGCCACTTCAGTCGCGCGGCTGAGGCTTGCCTGCTCACCCAGTCGTCATTGAGCGCCAGCATCAAGGAATTGGAGAGCGTGCTCGGCGTGACACTTTTCGAGCGCACCAAACGGTCGGTTATGCTGACCTCGCTGGGACAGGAACTGATTGATTTGGCCAACCAGGTATTGGTTGGAGTCGAGGCGTTGACGGAGCGGGCCAAGGGCGACCGCGCTCCCCTGGCGGGTAGCCTTCGGATGGGGGTGATTCCGACCATCGGGCCGTTCTTGCTGCCCAGGGTCCTGCCTGGATTGCGGGACGCTTATCCCGAACTGCAGCTTTACTTGCGCGAGGAACGGACCGAGCCGCTGCTCCAGCAATTGGCGGATGGCGGGCTGGATCTGGTGCTGATGGCGTTGCCGTATAATATTGAGCGCTTGGAAATGTTCGAATTCGCCGAAGACCCTTTTGTCGCTGTTTTTCCGCGCGGCGATGAATTGGCGGCGTTCGAAACCATGACGCCGGCCCGTTTGGGCGGCGATGTGCTGCTGGCGCTAGAGGGAGGCAATTGCCTGACCGATCAAATTTTGGCCATGGGACCGCCGGGCGCGACGATCCGCACCGGCCCGTTTCATGCCACCAGTCTGCACACTTTGGTCCAGATGGTGGACAACGGCCTTGGTGTGACGGTATTGCCGAAAATGGCGGTGGATGCAGGGATTTTGCGGGGCCTTCGGCTGGATTTCCGGCCGTTCTCAAGCCCAAGGGCGTCGCGCCGCATCGCCTTGGCTTGGCGCAAGACCTCCAGGCAAGGCGATGAATTCCGCCGGCTCGGCGAATGCTTGCGCGATGAGCTGGCGACGCCGTTACACGGGTAATCACCGCCGTCCAAACCTCGTCATCCGTCTGAGCCGAGCGCGCTCTACAGGGCCCAAT
Source organism: Pseudomonadota bacterium (assembly GCA_027623845.1). GTDB lineage: Bacteria > Pseudomonadota > Alphaproteobacteria > Thalassobaculales > Thalassobaculaceae > JADHLJ01. Next base: position 328 of record JAQBUJ010000364.1, on the reverse strand, counting down.
ACAGCTGCGTCCAACCGCTGGCGATCACCAGAAGCAGCCAGACCGCGGCCAGGCCGAGGCCGGCGCGCAGGGCCGCCCGCTCGTCCCCCTTGCGGCGGTTCGGCAGGGCGGCGGTTAGGATAGCGATCACCGGCAGCGACGCCATCGCCACATGCGCCGAGCCGCTGTGCTGTAACGCCGCGAACAATACCGGGACATCCAGGCTGGCGCCGGTGGCCGCCGCGCTGGACATGAACAGGGCGTTAGAGGTCACGCCGCTGCCGGTGGCGAAGGCGCCAACGCCGCCCAGAACGGTCACGACCACCGTGGCTGTGTAAGCGCCCAGCCG
>JAQBUJ010000363.1 GCA_027623845.1 Pseudomonadota bacterium | reverse complement strand
CATCGTTAAAGAAAAGTGTCGGATACGGCACACTCACGGTGATCGATGCCAAGGGCCGGACACACCAGTTCGTCGGCGAGGGCGGCCCAAGCTCGACCATTCGGCTGACCGACCCGGCGCTGCATCTAGGATTGTTGCATAATCCTCAGCTCATCATGGGCGAGGCCTATGTGGATGGAACGCTGTTGATCGAAGAGGGTAGCCTCTACGACTTTATCGACATTTGCGCGGCCAATCAGCGCCACCTCGAGGCCACAACCCTGCAACGGTTTTTGGCGGTCACCCGCAATATTCAAGCGGCAATGCGAACCCACAACCCGATCGGCAAGGCGCAACGTAAAGTCGCGCATCACTATGACCTGCGCGATGAGCTGTTCGAGTTGTTTCTCGACCCGGACCGGCAATATTCCTGCGCCTATTTCACGAACCCGTCCGAGGATATCGAGACCGCCCAATTTCGCAAAAAAGTCCATATCGCGGCCAAATTGCTGTTGGAGCCGGGGCGCCGCGTGCTCGATATTGGCTCCGGTTGGGGAGGCATGGGACTGTTCTTGGCCGAACTGGCCGATATCACCCTGGACGGCGTTACTTTGTCGCGCGAACAGCACAAATTCAGTAGTGAACGGGCCTGGAAGTCAGGCATGGCCGGACGGGTCAGGTTCCACCTCAAGGACTACCGCGAGATCGAAGAGACTTATGACCGGATCGTCTCGGTCGGCATGCTGGAGCATGTCGGCCCGCGCCATTATGGCGAGTTCTATTCCAAGGTCTCCGACCTGCTGAGCGATGACGGCGTCGCGCTGATCCATTGCGTCGGTAAATTCAATGAACCCGGCCCGCAAAACCAATGGATGGAGCGTTACATCTTTCCAGGCGCCTATACCCCGACCCTGGCCGAGCAACTGCCCTGGATCGAGCAAACCGATCTATTGGTCACCGATGTCGAAATCCTCCGCATTCACTATGCTGAAACACTGCGGTATTGGCGGCAGAAGTTCGTTCGAAACCGCGACAAAATCGCCGCGATGTATGATGAAAAATTCTGCAGAATGTGGGAATTTTATTTGATCGGCTGCGAGGCGGCGTTTCGCCACGGGATTTTGATGGTTTTCCAGATCCAGCTTGCCAAGGCGCTCGATTCGGTGCCGCTGACGCGCGACTATATCTATGATTTCGAGCGCGCCCACGCCGTCAAACAAGCCGAGGCTCGCGATATCCGCGCGGCAGGCGATTGACCGGCCCGGTAAGGTCGCTGATACAATGGGCGGATGATCGAACAGCTCGCCTCCAAGGTTAACGCCAACCCCGCGCTGGTCCGTCGCGGTCGCCGGCTGTCCATCGAATTTCTGATCGAGATCGGCGAGCGCGCCTTTCACGTCACCGTTGAGCAGGGCCGGATCGCTGGTGTCGAGGAGGGCCCGTTCATCATGCGCGCCTGGAGTTTCGCCATCCGCGCGCCGGAAGCGGTCTGGGAGAAGTTCTGGCAACCCCATCCCGATCCGGGCTTCCAGGATATTTTTGCGATGAACCGTTTCGGCCATTGTCGGGTCGAGGGGGATATCAATATTTTGCTCTGCCATCTGCGCTATGTGAAAGACGTGTTGGCGACGCCGCGACGCCCGCGGATTGGAGATAACAGCGATGGTTGAGCTGGAACCGATCATCGGGCGCTATCTGACGCTGTCGATCGCCGGACGCGATCACCGGATCTATTTCGAGGAGGCCGGACAAGGCACGCCGCTGGTTTGCCTGCATACCGCCGGCGCCCATTCCAGCCAGTTCCGCCATCTGATGTGCGACCCGGCGGTGACCGACCGGTTCCGGGTCATGGCCTTCGACCTTCCGTGGCACGGCAAATCCACCCCGCCGCCGGGTTGGCAAGACGAGGAGTACCTGCTGACCAGCGATTTCTACGTCGCCGCGGTGATCGCCTTTCTCGACGCGCTTGAGCTGGATAAACCGGTGGTGATGGGCTGTTCGATGGGCGGGCGCGTGGTGATCCGATTGGCCGTCGAGCATAGCCAGAGAATGCAGGCGGTGATTGGTCTGGAAGGATCCGACCGGCCGGCGCCGTGGTATGATAATTCCTGGACGGATCACCCGGATTTCGTGAATGGCGATTTTTGCGTCGGCTTGGTCTCCGGCCTTTGCGCGCCGCAAAGCCCCGACGAGTTTCGCTGGGAAACGCTCTGGCACTATTACCAGGGCGGTACCGGGGTGTTCAAAGGCGACATGCACTTCTTTCGCACCGACTCCGACTATACGGCCAACAGCGCCGATATCGACACCGCGCTTTGTCCGGTTTATCTTATGACCGGTGAATATGACTATTCCTGCACGCCAGAGGCGACGATCCGCACCGCAGATCGTATTCCAGGCGCCGAGGCGATTATCATGAAGGAGGTCGGGCATTTTCCGATGAGTGAAAATCCGACCGCGTTTCGAGCGTACCTCTTGCCCGTGCTCGACAGCATCCAGGCAAGAACCTGACGGGAGAATGCAGATGAATCAGTTACCAGTCGACTTCAAGGTGGACCGCTCGAATATGAGCGACTCCGAATGGGATCTTCGTGTTCAACTCGCCGCCGCCTACCGGCTGGTCGATCACTTCGGCTGGACCGAACTGATCTACGGGCATCTGACGGCGCGCGTCCCCGGCGCCGAACCGCATTTCCTGATCAACCCGTTCGGGCTGAACTATGATGAGATCACCGCGTCGAACCTGGTGAAGATCGATATCGACGGCAAGATCGTCGACGACACGCCGTTTGGCGTGAACCATGCCGGCTTCGTTATCCATTCGGCCGTCCACATGGCGCATTCCGAGCAGAACCAGGTGGTCATGCACACCCATACCCGGGCCGGCATGGCGGTCGCCGGGGTCAAGGAAGGCTTGCTGCCGATCAGCATGTTCGCGACCACCTTCCACAAGCGGTTGGCCTATCACGAGTACGAAGGGCCGAGCCTGTTCCTCGATGAGCGTGAGCGGTTGCTCGACTCGCTTGGCGACCACAAGGCGATGATCCTCAAAAGCCATGGCCTTTTGACCGTCGGCGCCAGCGTCCCCGCCGCCTTCCTCAGACTGTACCGTCTTGAGCGGGCCTGTCAGATCCAGATCGACGCCGGCGCGGCAGGCACATTCGATGTGCTTGGCGACAATACCGCGACCAAGTCCGGCGACGAAATCGACGGCTTTGCCGATACCTTCAACGATGACGGTTTCGGCCAGCTTGAGTTTGCCGCGATGATGCGGACCCTCGACAAGACCGACGCTAGCTACCGGGACTGACCCACTTCGTGACGGACGACATCGCCGAACCGTTCTGGCGCACCAAGACGCTGAGGCAAATGTCGTCCAAGGAGTGGGAATCGCTCTGTGACGGCTGCGGCAAGTGCTGTTTGGTCAAGCTGATCGATGAGCTGACCGACGATCTGCATTTCACCACCGTCGCCTGCCGGTTGCTGGACTGCACATCGTGCCGCTGCGGTGACTATGAGAACCGTAAGGAAATTGTTCCGGACTGCGTGGTGCTTTCGCCGGGGCTGGTCGAGGAGCTGCCGTGGATGCCCTCGACCTGCGCCTACCGGCTGATCCACGAGGGCAAGGACCTGCATTGGTGGCATCCACTGGTTTCAGGGCGCGCCGAGACCGTGCATGAGGCCGGCATATCGGTGCGCGGCCGCGCGGTGTCGGAGCGCGACGTGCCGGACGAGTCGCTGGCCGACTATATCGACGATTGGCCGCAATAAGGCGCGGGGCTTGCACGGCTGCGCGGGCGTCCCCAAATTGCCAGGGGATCCTGTCCTTGGAACGCGGAGGCTGTGATGAGCCGGTATATGTGGATTTTAGCGGCGCTGATCGCGATCATTTTCGGGACGCATTTTTACATGGAAGAATTCGGCGGCGGCGTCGAACGACCCTGGATGCAATGCAAGGAAAGCCTGGTTCAGCAGATGTTCTCCAGCACCTGCACACCGAGCGACCGCGGCGGCGGAGCGCTAGAAAGACCGCCCCTGGAACCGAATAACTGACGTTTGAGTTTTGCGAGCGCCATCTCCCCCCGGCCCTCCCGGCCTTCGCTCACTGGCGTCCGGCAAAAATCCCACCCGTCATCTCGGCCTTCGCACACTGGCGTCCGGTAAAACCTCACCCGTCGTCCTGGCGAACGGCAGGACCCACGCCTGCGCCCGTTCATTGCGACCGATGGGCGAGCAATAGACGCGATACGGCGTCATTTACCGTTGTTTTCAGCCATTCGTGCGGCCGGTAATCCTCAGGCTTCGGCCCTGCCGTACGCCAGGGCGACGGATGTAATACCAATTTGCGCTGAGGCTGACTCGCGAGGGATTCCCATATTTAGTGTTTTGTGATTCATTCATGGAAACATG
>JAQBUJ010000362.1 GCA_027623845.1 Pseudomonadota bacterium | reverse complement strand
CGGATGGCGGATCACAGTCTTCAGGTCCGCGCGCTCCGACGCGCTCAAAAATCCACCGCGAATCATGACTCGATAAGAATCCCTCTTCAGCGAAAATACCAGCCTTTTTCGGGTCCGCGGAGAGTCGGGGTATACCATCAAGTAGATGTCGCAAAACCCGAGAAAATAGAAGTTAAACACCCTGAAAAAGGCGGCGTAACATTATCCGTCCAATCGAGACCGATATATGACGATCGGGGTGAGATTGTTGGGTCAATCGGGTTGTGGTCGGATATCGCCGATCGTTTAGATCAAGCGGAAATGGCCATGCAAGCGAGCGAGGCCAGGTTTCGGGACGGTATTGACGCCATTTCCGAAGGTTTCGCCCTCTATGACGAAGACGAACGGTTGGTCGCGTTCAACGAGCCATACCGGACGATGCTTCCTGATTTTGCTAAAATTCCCGGTTTCATTGCCCCGGGGAATAAGTTTGAGGACATGGTTCGCAAAAGCGCCGAAATGGGGCTGGTGGCTGGTGCCGAAGGCCGCCTCGATGAGTATGTGGCGGAAAGGATGGAAAAATTCCGCAATCCAGCCGGCCCCTTCGAAATTTTCCAGCCTAGCCGTGGTCTATGGATGCAGTCCGAGGAAAGGAAAACCGCGACCGGCGGAACCGTATGCATACGGTGGGATATTACAGAACAGAAAAAAGCCGCGGAGATATTAATTGAGCGAGAGGAATATCTCCGCGATCTTCTTGAAAAGAGCCCTATGGGCGTGTCCGTGATGCGGCATGACGAGGTTGATGGCCAAATCGTCGCGCGCCGCTTATTCACCAACCGGTCGCTGGCGACGATGTTTGGCTATGCAACATACGAGGAATGGAACCACGCGAGTGTTGTGGACAGTTGGGTTGATCAGACGGCCTTACAAAACCTCAACAGGAAACTGAGTTCCAACGAACTACTGAACGACCAGGAGGCCCAGCGGCGTCGCAAGGATGGGAGTGAGTTGTGGGTTTCGATGAGCTCTCGTCCAATCCGCTTCAACGATCAGGACTGCACCGTGGTCTGGCATTTCGATATTACCGAACGCAAGCGGGCGCAGCAGGAGTTGAAGGATAGTGAGGCCCGCTTCCGCGGTTTTGCCGAAACCGCCTCCGATTGGCTTTGGGAGACCGATGCGGACGGTCGCATGACCCATATGTCCGATGGTTTTTTTGAGGTTACCGGGTTCCCCCGCGACGAAATAATCGGCTACACCCGCAAGGAAATTTTTGCCCGATACCAAGCGGCGTTGACCGTCGACGGAACCGAGAACCCGAACACCCATCCCACCGACGTCCGGCAAAAGAAGCCGTTTCGAAATGTACAAGTCCAATACCCTCGCTCAGACGGCTCAACGTTATATTTCGTCAGCAACGGTCAGCCGGTTATCGATGAAAACGATGAGATAACCGGCTTTCGCGGTACCTCGGTCGATGTTACCGAGCGCCGGTATGCCGAGGAGGCTTTGCGGAGTTCCGAGGAGCGGCTGGCCAGTATTCTCGAAATCGCTCCGGAGGCGATCGTCTCGGTCAGCCTGAGCGGTGAGATTCAACTCTTTAACAAAGGCGCCGAGGCGATATTCGGCTGCCCATCCGAAGAGATGATCGGTCAACCGGTGAGCGCGCTTATTCCGGATCACCACCAGGTCCGCCGGATGCTGAATTTCGAACGGTTCAAAAGCGCCGCAGAAGCCGCGCTACCGGTGTTGCGCCGAGGTGATATTACCGCCCGGCGGGCCAACGGCGAAGACTTCCCGGCGGAGATCTCGGTCACCTGCCTGGATGCCGGAGACCAGACCGTTTTGCTTTTCGTGTTGCGCGATGTCACCGACGCCAAGGCCATGGAGCAGGCGCTGCGCCGCTCCCATGACGATCTCGAAGACCGGGTTCGCCATCGCACCAGGGAATTGAGCGAGGCCACAGCGGAGGCCGAGCGAGCCAATCGCGCGAAATCGGACTTTCTCTCCAGTATGAGCCACGAGCTCAGAACGCCAATGAATGCGATCCTGGGGTTCGGTCAATTGCTGGAGATGGACCCGGACCTGAAGGACGATCTCAAAATGCCGGTCAGTGAGATCCTGAATGCCGGGAATCACCTGCTGCAGTTGATCAGCGAAATTCTCAACCTGTCGCAACTCGAGACAGGGCAAATGGAATTGAATTTCGAGACGGTTGATCTGGTCCCGTTGATCAACGAAATCCACCGACTCATGGGGCCAAGCGCGGTGGAGAACGAGGTGAGATTGAGTTTTGCCAGCGAGACGTCCACGACCGTGTGGACGGACCGGGTTCGGCTGAAGCAGGTGTTGCTTAACTTTTTGAGCAATGCGGTGAAATACAATCGCCAGGGCGGATCCGTGGTTACCGAGATTGAACCGGGAGCGGCGGGGATGGCCTGCCGCATACTGGTTCGCGACACCGGGATCGGCATTGCCGACGATCAGCACGACAAGGTATTCGAGCCGTTCAATCGGCTGCAGACCAACAGGCCGGCGATCGAGGGCACCGGTATCGGCATGGCGGTTTCGAAACGGATCGCCGAGGCCATGGGCGCGCGCCTCGGTTTCGACAGCGTCCTTGGCGAGGGCACCACCTTCTGGCTTGAACTGCCGGCGCGGGCTGAAGCACTCTGATCGAGGGCGCCGGCGATTGAGCCCTCATCGCGCCGCGACAACGACTCAACCGGTCATGCGACCCCTAGGCCTCCAACATCACCTGAATGGCGGCGCTGGCGATCACCGCGATATCGCCGGCTGCTTCGTCCGGCACGTCGAGACCGCCCTTGACCACCTCGACGGTGACCACACCGACCGGCAGCGAGGCTTTGACAGCCTCAGCGTCGACCTGATCCGGCTTTTGGACGCCGATGGTGACGGTGACGAACAGCTTGGACTTGTCGATGCCCAGGGTCCTGACGAAACTCAGCGAGCTGTGATGCAAGGCGTCCTGGACCGCGCGAAGCGACGCCTTGGTGTAGTCGCCGCCGTGCAGGTCGTTGCCCATGCCCATTTCCAGAATGGCGCGTTTCAAGGTCATGACGCGGCCCCCCCGATACCCTGGCCGGGCGGAATATCCAGATAGACCACGGCGGCGGCATGGGCGATCAAGGTGGCGTCGTCGCGCGCCGGATTTTTGATCTCCAGCCCACCCTCGACGCAGGTGACCGTACCGGTGCCGTGGGGCAGCACCGCCAGCACCTGGGCCTTGTCGACCTGGTCCGGTTTCGGCACGCCGATGGTGACCTCGACTCGCATCGAGTCGGTCGCCAGACCAACGATATCGGCGATCCCCAGTGAGTTGTGCCAGAGCGCATCGCGCAGCGCCCGGACGGCGGCCTTGGTGTGATCGGCGCCACGGATATCGGTGCCCATGCCGATCTCCAACACGATGCGTGTCCATGCCATGCGGTTTCTGCCTTCGAGGTTGATTCGCGGGTTGGGTATTGAACCCCAACAGGGTACGCAGCCGAACCGAGGGATGCTAGCCCGCATTTCTCGGTTCGGCTCGAACAAGCCCCCCTGGCCTTGCCCTATTACCGCCGTCACCCCGCCCCCGTTTTCACGAGGGCAGGCGGAGGGCGGGGCCCATTCCGCACGCGGGGATCACGGCCTCGTCGGTGCAGAACTTTCCAACAGGGCCACTTTGCAACCGCCGGCGGCGTGGGTCCCGCCCTGCGGCGGGATGACGGCGGGCGTGAGGTGACGGGTGGGATGGAATGTTTCACCGGTGGCGTGTCGACGCGCTTCAACATGGCCGGAAAACGCCTCGCGACAGCTCGAACAAGTCCCCTGGCCTGCCCTATTACTGCCGTCACCCCGCCCCCCGTTTTCACGAGGGCAGGCGCAGGGCGGGGCCCATTCCGCACGCGGGGGTCACGGCCTCGCCGGTTCAGAACTTTCCAACCGTGACCACTTTGCCGCCGCCGGCGGCGTGGGTCCTGCCGTTCGCCAGGACGACGGCGGAATGGGCGGGCGTGGGGTGGCGACTGGGGGTTGGACCGGGTGTTGATGGCTTCGAGGTATGATCGTTCGCGGCGTTGCTGATCATCGTTCGCCAAGCCTGGAAGCCAAAGACCGGATTTCCAAAGACAGGACTTCCAAAGGCCGGGCTTGCAATGGCCGGAAGGTCGAGGCCGGCGACCGCACGTACTCGATTTCGTCGCGCCGCCGGACGCAGGCGCCGGAATATGTGCCATCCTTGAGATTGGCGAGGAGCCAAGCGGAGGGTGCGACGATGAACAGCTTGCCACAGCAACCGATGGTCATGGCGCGCCGTCACATGGTCGTCGCTGGCCATTATCTGGCGGCCGAAGCCGGGTTGAAGATGCTTGAGGCTGGCGGCAATGCGATTGACGCCGGCGTTGCGGCGGGGATCGCGCT
>JAQBUJ010000361.1 GCA_027623845.1 Pseudomonadota bacterium | reverse complement strand
AGAGCCGCAGGCATAGGACATTCCAAGGATACCCGCAAGCTGAGCCGAACCGGCGCTGGAGAACGGCGTAAGAACCTAGCGCCCGAGAAGCCGTCCGCCGAGAGATCGGAAATCTACTATTCGCAATCAGCGCGCGCCGGGATCGACCAAGGGGGACTGGCCAAGAGGGACTGGACCTGTAAGCTGTTGCTTCAGATCCAGACGATGCGTCTGATGATGCGGGAGAGACGGCCATGAGCGATGGTTTGTTCGAAAAGGGAGCCATAACCGGTATTGGCGAGACCGCTTATACCCGGGGTTCCGGCAAGAGTGATACGGCGCTTCCGATGGAAGCGGCGCTGAAGGCGATCGCCGATGCGGGCCTGTCGCCGAAGGATATCGACGGTGTGGTCCCCTATGCCAGCGGATCGACCGTTGCCGAGGACTTTATCACCAATTTGGGCTTGCCGGATTTGCGTTACTCGGCGACCACGCCGCTTGGCGGTGCAAGTTGTGTCGCCGGGATCCAGGCGGCGGTTTCGGCGGTGGCGACCGGGCTGGCCAACCATGTGCTGATCCCGATTGGCCGCAATGGTTATTCCGGCAGTCGGATCGGCAACCGGGTCCAGCAGATGCCGCAGTTCCGCACCATCGGTGAATATGAAATGCCGCTGGGAACCTTGGCCCCGGCGCAACTTTATTCGCATATGGCGCGCCGGCACATGGAGCTGTACGGGACCAAGAGCGAGCATTTCGCCAAGATCGCGATGAACGGTCGCAAGCACGCTGCGATGAACGATAACGCCCTCAGGCAGGCGCCGATGTCGTTGGACGATCACCAATCGTCGCGGATGATCGCCGACCCGTTGCGGCTGTTTGATTGCTGTCTTGAAAGCGATGGCGGTGCGGCGGTCATCGTCAGCGCCTCGGAGCGCGCCAAGGACATGGCCAGCAAACCGGCCTACATCATGGGCGTCGCCGAAGGTCACCCGGACTCGCCCAGCGCGATTACCCAGCGACCGGACATCACGACCCTCGGCACTGCCAAGGCGGCGCCGCGCGCGTTTGGCATGGCCGGCATCACCCACAGCGATATCGACGTCGCGGAGATCTATGACTGCTTCACCTATATCGTGCTTTGCCAGCTTGAGGATCTCGGGTTCTGCAAGAAGGGTGAGGGCGGTGATTTCGTTTCCAGCACCTCGTTCGGCTTCGATGGGGATCTGCCGCTCAACACCCATGGCGGGCTGTTGTCACAGGCGCATATCGTCGGGATGAACCACGTCGTGGAGCTGGTGAAGCAGTTGCGCGGCGACGCCGGTGCGGCACAAGTCAAGGATGCCCGGATCGGCCTGGTCACCGGTTATGGCGACATGGGTGATGGCACCGTCGCCATCATGAGGAGCTAGAGGTGGAGGAGCGAGGAACGATGGAGATCGAGCGTCTTTACCCACTGCCCAACCCGGACTCGCAACCCTATTGGGACGGTCTTCGCGACCGCCGGTTGATGCTACAGCAATGCGCCGATTGTGGGACCATTCGACATTATCCCAGGCCGGTCTGCGACCAATGCTATTCGATGGAGGTTGATTGGACCGAGGCATCCAGGCGCGGCACCGTTCATAGCTGGTCGGTCTCGCACCACGCCTTTCATCCGTCCTTCAAGGCGGATCTGCCGACCACTTTCGTGACGGTGGATCTGGAGGAGAATGTACGGCTTGTCGGTATTCTGCGCGACCCGGAGGTGACGCTGTCTATCGGGATGCCAGTGCAGGTCGGTTTCGAGGATGCGGCCGATGGGGCGTTCTCGATCCCGGTGCTGTTCGCCGCTTGATCGGGTTTGTGTATCTAACGAATGTTAGGTAGAATTATTTGTGTGGCGTTTCCCGAGTTTTCTAGGGCGATCTCGGGCGTGAAAGTGATTGAGGGACGACCATGCGCATTCGGGTGAATCCAGACAACTGCCAAGGGCACAATCGCTGTAAGACGATCGCGCCCGACTTGTTTGATCTGGACGATTTCGGCAATGCCTCCGCCGCCGGAGATGGACTGGTACCGGCAGACCAGGAGGATGCGGCGCGGTTGGCGATAGAAAATTGCCCGGAATTCGCCATCGAGCTAGTCGAGGATTAGATTAGTCGAAGATTAGACCGCCGGCCCTTGATCAGGCAGCGAGTGCCGGGTCGGGGCAAGGCTATTCGCGGGGTTGATCGGATGAGTGAAGAAGTGCCGCCCGTCAAGGATTGGGCCACCGATTACGACCTTTTCGACGCCGATTATGTGCGTGAACCGTTTCCGGTGTGGAAGGAATTGCAGGGCCGCTGTCCGATCGCCCATTCGGAGCGCTGGGGCGGCTCCTACATGGCGACCAAATACGAGGATCTAAGAGAACTGGTGCGTATGGTCCCGGAACTGTCTTCGCGATCCCCGGCCGTCATCCCCTTGCCGCCGGAGATGCGCGAGGAAGCGATTGCCGAGATGAAGCTCTATGGCAGCGAAAACCCGCCGATCACCGCCGACCCGCCGGAGCACAAACCCTATAAACAGCTGATTTTGCCGTTCTTCACTCCAACGGCTGTGGAGGAAATTCGCCCGTTTACCGAACAGCTTTGCCATGAGCTGATTGATCGGATCATCGATAAGGGCGTCGCCGACGCGGCGGCTGACTATGCTCAGCAGATTCCGCCCCGGGTGATCGCCCGGATGCTTGGTATCGACGCCAGCCGTGGTGACGAGTTTACCGAATGGACCCGTGGCTCCATTGAATTGGGTCAAACCGATCCGGCGATGCGCGCCAAATATCGAAAGATCATTCGCGGGTTCTTCGACGAGTTGGTGACTGAGCGCCGCGCCAATCCCGGTGATGACATGGTCTCCCGCTTGATCGACGCGAAGGTCGAGGGGGAACCGATCAGTGATCACACGATCACTGGTATCTGCAATCTATTGCTGGTCGCGGGCATTGATACCACGTGGAGTTCGATAGGTGCGGCGCTCTGGCATTTTGCCGGGCATGGCGATGACCGTCGCCGCCTGGCGGCGGAGCCGAGCCTGTTCCCGACGGCGATCGAGGAAATGCTGCGATTTTACGCGCCAGTGATGATGGCTCGGAAAGTCACAGCGCCGGTGCAGTTCGGGGATGCGGCCTTTAGCCCCGGCGACAAGGTCATCCTCAATTTCCCGGCCGCCAACCGTGACCCGGAAGTGTTCGAGCAGGCCGATGAGGTGGTGCTTGACCGGGAGCGCAATCGTCATATCGCTTTCGGTCTCGGCATTCATCGGTGCGCCGGGTCCAATCTGGCGCGCATGGAGATGGATGTGGCGCTCCGAGTCTGGTTCGAGCGCCTGCCGGAGTTCGAATTGTCGCGGCCCGATGACGTGACCTGGGCCGGCGGACAGGTCCGTGGCCCGCGCAGCATACCGGTACGATTCCCGGTCGCCTGAGGCTAGGAGTCGGGCGGATAGGGCTACCGTTATCTGACCTAGCTGGCGCCGGTCGTTTGGGCCGATTCTTCGGACCGGATTCAATGCAATCGCGCGTCGAACTGGTGGACAAGGCGTCCCTGGTCTTGGCACGATCCCCTTGGTGATTGAGACAATCAGCGATGTTGGACAACAACTGCCTTCTGGAACATTCTTCCAGACAGGGGCCGGTCCGACGTAATAGGCGCGTGGGGCGCCCCGACTGAGGAGCACATGGAATTACTGATCAATGTGGTTGGCGGCGTAGCGTTGCTGATCTGGGGAGTGCGGATGGTGCGCACCGGCCTCAGTCGCTCGCTCGGCGGCTCTCTGCGCCGGATGGTCTCGAAGTCCACCGGTAACCGGATCACGGCGTTCCTGGCAGGGCTTGGCGTGACCGGCTTGTTGCAAAGCAGTACGGCGACGGCGTTGATCGTCGCGTCGTTCGCCGGCCGCGGGTTGTTTCCGACGGCGATGGGCCTGGCGCTGATGCTGGGCGCCGACGTCGGCTCGACGATGATCGTGCAAGTCCTGTCGTTCAAGGTCGGTTGGCTTTCCCCGGTGCTGATTGCCGCGGGCGTCGGCTTTTTCCTGACATCTTCGGGAAGCGCCCGCCGGGGAATGGCGCGGGCCGGCATTGGGCTTGGCATGGTGTTGCTCTCGCTGACTTTGATCGCGCAGGCATCGGTGCCGCTTCGTGAAACCGAAGGTCTTACCGTTGTCCTTAGATCCCTGAGCGACGAGGTGATCCTGGCGGTCCTGGTTTCGGCGCTGATTACCTGGTTCGCCTATTCCAGCGTCGCCATTGTCTTGCTGGTAATGTCTTTTGCCGCCGCTGAGACGGTGGGCATTCCCCTGGCGCTGGCCCTGGTTCTTGGCGCTAATCTTGGCGGCGCGATCACCGCTCTGGTCGCGACATCCGGGGCCTCGGCGGCGGCGCGGCGGGGACCGCTGGGTAATTTGCTGATGCGCG
>JAQBUJ010000360.1 GCA_027623845.1 Pseudomonadota bacterium | reverse complement strand
TTCGGGCGGCAAGGCGTCGAACAAGGCCTCGGCTTGCTGGTAGTCCGCCGCGCTTCCGGTATCGGCGGCCTTATAAAGTCGTCGCGCGGCGCCGTCGCTGCCCTTTGCCTTGGTGCTATCCGCAAGGATTCTTAGGCCTCGGCGGGTTTCCGCATCCAACTCGTCATCATTAGCCATTTAGGACTCTCCTGCTCATCACCCAACTATATCGCCGATGCGCTGCCATGACACGCTAATTTGAGGCAAAATGAGTAGAAATGCTGATGCTTAGCAGCACCCTACCGGCGAACCACTTGCGAGGCTGTGCGAATACCGATATTGCCGGAACATCCAATCAATGGGGGAAGCCATGATTCTCGTTGGACGCAATGTGTCGCCTTTTGTTCGCCGGACATCCGTGGTGCTTCGGCATCTGGGTCTCGACTATGAGCAGAAAATGCTGTCAACCGCCGACGACCTGCCCGACATCCTTAAAAGTAACCCGGTAGGCCGGGTCCCGGCCCTAATTCTGGATGATGGAGAAACCTTGATCGACAGTGGGGCGATCATCGATCACCTGGTTGAGGCGCATGATGGCGGCCGGCGGTTATTGCCCGCCTCCGGGGCGGCGCGCCGGGCGGTGCTGCGGACCACGGCGCTTGCTCATGGCGTGATGGAAAAAGGCGTTTCATCGTCGTATGAGCGCAATCGCCGACCGGCCGAAAAGGTCTATCAGGGTTGGGTGGACCGGTGCGATAGCCAAGCCGAATCGGGCCTGCAAGCGCTTGAGGCGCTGGCGGCGGCGGCGGCGGGGCAATGGTTGCACGGGGCGGAGTTAACCCTGGCGGATATCACCGCTGTCATCGCTTACGATTTCGTCAGCACCTCGGCGCCTTATGTGATGGAGCGCAATTCCCTGCCAGCGCTGGCGGCGCTGTCGGCCAAGGCCAACGCGATGGCGCTGTTCGCCGAAACGCGCCCGTAGCAGGCCGGATGGGGTCGCTCGATCACTCAAGCGCTTTGAGTGCAAGCGACCCCGTGCCGATTACATGCGGTTAATCGCGCTGACCACAGCCTTGATCGGCGCCAGGGTGATCGAGGTGTCGATACCGACGCCGAACACGCTGGCGCCGTTTTCATCAGGAACGCTCAGCTCTATATACGCGGCGGCCTCGGACTCCGAGCCCGCCGTTCTTGTGTGTTCGGTATAATCCTTCAGACGGAACGCCAGCCCGAAGGCCTCCCGCATGCCCTTGACGAAAGCCGCGATCGGGCCATTGCCGGTCGCCTCGATCACATGGTCCTTGCCGCCATAGGCGACGGTGGCGTTAATCCGTTCAAGATCGTTGGAGCGCGAGGCCGCTTGCGAAGAGAAGGACACCAGGGTGTACGGTCCACCTTGAGAAATAAACGCCTTGTCGAAGGCTTCCCAAATCTGCTTGCCGGTTATTTCCTGGCTGGTCTCATCGGTGATTTTCTGGATTACCTGGCTGAACTGCGCCTGCGCCGTCTTGGGCAACCGGATCGAGTAGTCGTTCTCCAGAATATACGACACGCCGCCCTTGCCGGACTGGCTGTTGACCCGGATGATCGCCTCATAGTCGCGGCCAATATCCTTGGGATCGATCGGCAGATAGGGCACCTCGAACAGCGGACTGTTGGCCGTCTCCAGCGCCTTCATCCCCTTGTTGATCGCATCCTGGTGCGAGCCGGAAAAGGCCGTGTGCACCAATTCGCCCGCATAGGGATGGCGCGGGTGGATCGGCAACTGGTTGCAGTGCACTGCGGTCTCCATCATCGTGTTGATGTCGGAGAAGTCCAGCGCCGGATCGACGCCTTGGGTAAACAGATTCAGCCCCAGGGTGACGATGTCGACATTGCCGGTCCGCTCGCCATTGCCGAAAAGGGTGCCCTCGACCCGGTCGGCGCCGGCCATCTGCGCCAATTCCGCCGCGGCCACGCCGGTGCCTCGATCATTATGCGGATGCACCGACAGGATCACCCGTTCGCGGTTAGAGAAATTGTTACCCATCCACTCGATCTGGTCGGCGAAGATATTCGGCGTCGCCATCTCCACGGTCGAGGGCAGGTTGATGATCGTCGGGTTCGCCGCCGTCGGCTGCCAGACATCCATGACCGCCTCCGACACTTCCAGGGCGTAGTCGAGCTCGGTCCCGGTAAAGCTTTCCGGCGAATATTCCAACCGCACGGTCGAGCCGCCGTTTTCCAGCATCGGGATACGGTCCCGCACCATCTTCGCCCCATCGGTGGCGATCTGCTTCACCCCGGCCCGATCGGAGGCGAAAACCACCCGGCGTTGCAGGGTGCTGGTCGAATTATACAGATGAACGATGCAGTTTTTTGAGCCGAGCAGGCTCTCACAGGTCCGCTGAATCAATTCCTCGCGGGCCTGGGTGAGCACCTGGATATAGACGTCATCGGGGATCAGGCCTTGCTCAATAATCTCGCGCACGAAATTGAAATCGGTGTCCGAGGCGGCGGGAAAGCCGACCTCGATCTCCTTAAAGCCCATCTCGACCAGGGCTTTGAACATCCGGTGCTTGCGCGGTCCGTCCATCGGATCGACCAGCGCCTGGTTGCCGTCGCGCAGATCGACGCTGCACCAGATCGGCGCCTGGGTGATGGTGCGGCCCGGCCATTGCCGGTTCTGAACGGGGATTTGCGGGAAGGCGGTATATTTCTCGATTGGCATGCGGTTCATCGGAACTCACTCCTGATAGGCGCGCGCGGCCTGGACCTTCATCGGGCGGCCGTCGGCGCGGGCATTCGGTAAACGTTGTGTTGTTGTGTCTGCGTTCGCCAGCCATTACGACGTGCAAAGTGCATGACGGCTTGCCGAGCCCACACCAGAAAACCCTGGAGGGACGGATGGTTCCGTTCGATCTGCAAGCATGATGTCATGGGATATCTTTGACGCGCGATGAAAACACGGATGGCGAACGACTCGAACCCGGACCCTCTAAAGAGCCGGGTTGGTAAGTCGAAGGCCGAGGCCGTGTGTCGCATACGTCAACATAAACACCAAGGTAAAGGCGGGCGGCGCAAGCGTCAAGCGGGCGAGGATGAGGCGGCCCTGGAAATAGGCGGCAAAGCGTGGTTCATATACAATCATGGTTCGGAAAAACGATCCCATCCCGGCTGCCGCGTTGGAGACCATGAAAACCACCCCCCTCCTCGACTTCTGCGAGACCGAGCTTACCCGGATTAAATCCGAGGACCGGTACCGGGTCTTCGCGCATCTGGAAAAGCAGGCGGACCGATTCCCGATTTACACCCATTACCGCGACGACGGCAGCCAAGTCGACGTCACCGTCTGGTGCTCGAACGACTATCTCGGCATGGGCCAGTCGCCGATCGTCATCGATGCAGCGCGTGAAGCGGCGGCGCGCATTGGCGCTGGGGCCGGCGGCACGCGGAATATCTCCGGGACCAGCCACTATCATATTTTGTTGGAGGAGGAACTCGCCGACCTGCACGGCAAGGAGGCGGCGCTGCTGTTCACCTCCGGCTATGTCGCTAACGAGGCGAGCCTGTCGACATTGCTGAATGCGCGGGACAATTCGATCGTCTTTTCCGATGAGAAGAATCACGCCTCGATGATCGAGGGAATGCGCCGCTCCAAGGCCGGTAAACGAATTTTCCGGCACAATGATCTGACCCATCTGGAGGAACTGCTGGCAGAGGCCGATCCTGACGCCCACAAGTTCGTCGCCTTCGAGAGCGTCTATTCCATGGACGGCGACATCGCGCCGATCGGGGCGATCTGCGCGCTGGCCAAGCGATATGGCGCGGTGACCTACCTCGACGAGGTGCATGCGGTCGGCATGTATGGCGAGCGCGGCGGCGGGGTGGCCGAACGCGATGGGGTGATGGCCGAGGTCGACTTGATCGAGGGCACTTTGGCCAAGGGCTTCGGGGTGCATGGCGGCTATGTCGCCGGGCCGGCGGCGGTGCTGGATTATGTCCGCAGCGTCGCACCGGGCTTCATCTTCACCACCTCGATGCCGCCGATGGTCGCCGGGGCGGCCTTGGCCAGCGTTCGGCATTTGAAACAAAGCGGCCAGGAACGCGCCATGCAGCAGCGCCAAGCGGCGCGGCTGAAACAAGCCTTCCGCGACGCCGACCTGCCGGTGATGGACAGCGCCAGCCACATCGTGCCGCTGCTGGTCGGCGACGCGGCCCGGGCCCGGGAGTTTTCCGACCGATTGCTGGATGAGTTCCAGATCTATGTCACCGCAATCAACTATCCGACGGTGGCGGTCGGGACCGAGCGCCTGAGATTCACCCCGACACCGCACCATACGGACGCGATGATCCGCGAGTTGGTGGCGGTGTTGAAAGGGTTGTTTGCAGGTGCGGGGACGCCGCCGGCGAAAAGCGCGCCGTAGTTTCCGTTTTAACCCGGCGCCCTTAGATCCCG
>JAQBUJ010000359.1 GCA_027623845.1 Pseudomonadota bacterium | reverse complement strand
GCAACGCAATCGCGGCGCCGGCATAGGCCGCCAAGGTCGGTTCCCTCGGCCCGCTATCACCATAGCCCGGGGCGTCCCAGGCGATAACCCGGAAGCGGTCCGACAGGCCTTCCAGCTGCGCCCGCCAGGACCGCGCATTGCCGCCGATCCCATGCATCAGCAACAACGCTTGGCCGGCCTCGCCCTCGGCCCCCGACCCGAGCGCCGGCCCCGCCTCAAGATAGGAGATCGGTCCGCCCGGCGTAGCGACGACCCGTTTTTCAATGCTACCCATCACTTTTCTCCTGGAATCGCGCCGGTGAGAACGGTTCCAGCGGCAGGCTGGACGTACCGGTCCGGATCAATTCGGCGAGCGCCCGGCCGACCGCCGGGACCAATTGGAAGCCATGGCCGGAGAAGCCAAAAGCATGGGTCAGTCCGTCATGACGCCGGCCGCGACCGATCACCGGGATGCGATCGGCGGCCTCGCCATCGATCCCGGCCCAGCTCCGCAGCAGACGGGCGGAACGCAAAACAGGAAATATAGTGCATGCGGTTTCGGCGCTTTTTGCCAACCCCTGGACATCCAGCGCCGTCTTTCCGCTCTCCAGATCGGCTTTTCCTTCATATCCACCGCCGATCACCACGCTGCCGTTGCCCATCTGCTTCAGGGATAATTTTCGCGAGGCCAGCCCAACCACCGGCCCGACGAAGTAGGGTTGGCGATCGGTCACCATCATCATATAGGCGGCGGCCCGGACCGGCACCGGGTCCCCCAGGGTTTTGGCCAAACCGGCCCCCCAGGCCCCGGCGGCGTTCAGCACTTCCGGCGCCTCGAAAGACCCGGTGGTTGTCGCGGCCCGCCACACGTTGCCGGTGCGGCTCAAGGTCCGCAGCGCGGCGCCTTCATGGATCATCACCCCGGCGGCCTCGGCGGCGCGGCGAAAGGCGATGCAGGTTCGATACGGATCGGCGAACCCATCGCCGCGCACGATCATCGCCCCGGTGCATTGCTCGGCGACCGAAGGGATCAGCGCCCGAAGCGTCGCCTGATCGATAATTTCCTCATGATCATAACCGAGCCGCCGCACCTCCGCCGCCCGCTGGGTGAGCAGTTCCAGGTCCGCCTCGTTCTCGGCGATCTTCACCTGACCGGAGGGCTTAAAGCCGCAATCGTCGCCGACCAGATCCGGCATCGCCCGCCAGCTCTCCAGCGCCGCCTCGGCTAGCGGAATTTCCGCCGGATGCCGACCCAACCGCCGCACCCCGCCGGCATTCACCCCGGAGGCATGCCGCCCGATATACGCCTGCTCAACCAACCGCACCCGGGCCCCGTCACGGGCCAAATGCAGCGCGGCGGAAAGCCCATGCAAGCCGCCGCCAATCACCAAAACGTCGCTGGTCTTTGTCATCGGTTCCGGGTCCTTCGGCGGGTGGCGGGTTGGGGCGGCGAATTCGGGGCGGTGAATTCGGGGCGGTGAATTCGGGGCGGTGAATTCGGGGCGGGAGCCTAGTCGACAATGGCGAAACAAGACGACATATTGTTCCTATTCACCACCGGTGATAGTTTTCCGAATAGCACCAGTTCCTTGCTGCGACGACAATTTTTGGGCGTGACCACCGTTGCGCCACGTCGCCACGCCCTTGTTTTGAGAGCGCGCCAACCGCGCCCGCGCCTACCCCGCGTCGAGCGTCGCTACTTCGGCCAGGGTGACCGGTTTGATCGGTGGGCGGATGCGGAAGCTGCCGACGGCGTCGGGTGTAGCGCCACCGGTCGCGGCCATCACTTCGGTGACGCTGGCGGCGCACATCCGGCCCTGGCAGGCCCCCATGCCGCAGCGCAGGAAGGATTTGGCCTGGTTCGGGCCGGAGCAGCCATGCGCCATCGCGGCGCGCAACTGGCCGGCGGTGACCTCCTCGCAGCGGCACAGGATGACATCGTCGCCCACCGCGCCGATCCAGTCGGGCGCTGGATAGTAGCTGTCGAGGAACGGCCGGATCGACAGATCGATGAAGCGGCGCAGGCGTTGCTCTTCGCTGGTGAAATCGCGCGCCGCCTCCGCCATCAAACCGAGACTTTGGGCGACCGCCAGACCGGTGATCATGCCGCTGCGCGCCGCCGCCAGGCCGCCAGCGATACCGCCGCCATCGCCGGCGACATAGACGCCCGGCTCCGAGGTCTCGCCCCATTGGTTGGTGAGCGGGTGAAAGCAGCGTTGCCGGTCGTCCCAGCGATGCTCGGCCTGCAGCAGGCGGGAAAGCTGGGTATTCGGGATCACCCCTTCATGCAGCGCCACGACATCGGCATCGATGGTGTAATCCGCGCCTTGAGAGCGGAACGACAGGCTGGTGACTTTCTCGCCCCCTCCTTGCTCGCCCCCTCCTTGCTCGCCTCCTCCCTGAGCGGGGCCATGCGCTTGCAGATGAGTGGCGCCGCGATAGATCGGCACGCCGGAGCGGTTGACCGTGCGCACCATCCGCCATCCCTTTAATAGCGTCTCACCCGCCGCCAGGGCGCGCGGCAAATGGAAGAACGCCCGCGACAGACCGCCCGGCGGCGTGGTGTCGACGATGCCAGCGATCGGCACATGGGCGTCAATCAACTGCGCCGCCAATTGCAGCATCAACGGGCCGCTACCGGCCAGCACGAGATTGCCGGCGGGATAAATTCCGGAGGTTTTTAGCGCCGATTGTACCGCGCCGACGGTCATCACCCCCGGCAAGGTCCAGCCGAGGATCGGCACCGGTCGTTCCAGCGCGCCGGTGGCGATCACCAGATGCTTGACCGAAAGCGTCTCGGCGACGCCATTGCGGCTATAGACCACATCACGTCGCTTGCCTTTGCCGAGATCGCCAACCTGCCAGACCGTGCTGCCGGGTCGGTAATCGGTGCGGACTGCGCGAAAGGCGCCGGCGACGGTGCTTCCATGCGCATAGGCATCGCCAAGGAAGCTCAGGTCCGCCGGTCGGTCCCGCTCAACCGATTCGATGGCCCGGTAGATCTGTCCACCCGGTTCGGCTTGCTCGTCCAGAACCACCACATCGGCCCCGGCGCCCGCCGCGGCGGCGGCGGCGGCCATACCGGCCGGGCCGGCGCCGATGACAACGACATCAACCTCCGAGCGCATCACCAGCCTCCTTCTCGGCTTGTTGCCGCCGGACGTTCATATCCTGGCGCACCGGGATCAAACAGGCTTGCTGATGGCTAATCCCGTCGATTTCCACCGAGCATTCAAAGCAAACGCCGATCATGCAATAGGGCGCCCGCGCAGTGCCGGAAACCGGCGCATCGCGCAGGGTCGAGACCCCCGCCGCCAACAGGGCCGACGCCAAGGTGTCGCCCTCCAGCGCCTCGATTTCCTGACCTTCGAAGCTGAACGAGATCGGCTTTCGTATCAGGTTAGGCAGTCTCTGGAACATCGAACCTCCGAGGTGAAAAAGCGCTGAAATGATCGTTGAAGCCTGGCTCAAGCAGTCTTGGCGCCAGTTTTAAAGCATGGGCCGCCGCCAAGGTCACGCCGCTGTGGCAGCTTACCGAGAAAGCGCCGGGAAACGCCTCGGATTCTTGATACACCGGAAACCCGTCCGGCGACATGATCCTGAGCGCGCTCCAGCTACGAATGATCTTTAGAGTCTTCAGCGCCGGTATCTTACGCACCGCCCGGCTGGCCACCTGTCGCATCATCTCAAGATTGAAACCGGTGTCGAAACCAACGTTCTCTTTGGTGGCGCCGAGCATCACCGTGCCTTCATCGGTCTGGCGCACCTGGCCGAGCACATGATTGAACAGTGGCCGGGTGCGTTCGGTGACAATGATATGGCCGCGCTCCGGACCGATCGGGATATCAAGCCCCAGATCGGGGCCAAGCCCGGGACTGCCATTGCCGGCCGCCAGAACCACCTTGCCGGCGGTGAAATCGCCCCGCGTCGTGACCACCCGAAAGCCGGTTCCCTGCGGCACGATCCGCTCAACCCGGTGATCGCTGCGATACTCGGCGCCGGCTGAGGCCAGGATCTGATGCAGCGCCCGCAGGGTGTAAAGCGGGT
This sequence comes from Pseudomonadota bacterium, assembly GCA_027623845.1. Classification (GTDB taxonomy): domain Bacteria; phylum Pseudomonadota; class Alphaproteobacteria; order Thalassobaculales; family Thalassobaculaceae; genus JADHLJ01. The sequence goes on along the minus strand of JAQBUJ010000359.1, from coordinate 402 downwards.
TGACGATCCCGTCATGCGGGCAGAACGCGGCGCCAACCACCTCGGGCCCGACATTCGGCTCCATCCGGCGAACCTCGTCGCCGTCGATCATCCGCCGGTCGTTCTCGCCAACGCCGGGCTGGTTATGCATGCGCTTGATTGAGGTCGCATAGGTCTCGTACTCGTCTTGGTCGAGGCAAAGCTCCAAACCGCCGGGCCGGTGATGGCCGACATTGATCCCGGTCGCCTCGCCAAGGGATTTGGCGAAATCTCCCCAGAGATCGGAGGATTGGCGGCTCCATTGGGCGTATTCGGCCATGCCGTCACCCTTGGACTGCACCCAGACCAGTCCAAAATTGCCGCGGCTGGCGCGAAACGCCAGATCCCCCTCGTCAAGGATGGTGACCGTGGCGCCAGCCTTGA
>JAQBUJ010000358.1 GCA_027623845.1 Pseudomonadota bacterium | reverse complement strand
CTCCAGATCCAACCGCTGCACCCGCCGGCACGCTCTCCGGCGCGCTCTTCGGGGCCTCAGGGTTTAAGCGCTTCCAGGGCGGTGGTGACCGCTGCATCGAAGCCTACAAGGCGTCGGTCGCCAAGATCAATGACCGGTCGTTTCAACAGGGTGGGGTTTTCCACCATAAGCGCCGTCGCATCGCCCGCCTCCAGCCAGGCTTTTTGCTCATCCGGCAAGCCGCGCCAGGTGGTGCCGCGCCGGTTGAGCAATTTCTCCAGACCGATTTCATCGCTCCAAGCCTCAACCGATCCGGCCTCAAGGCCGTCCTTGCGAAAATCGTGAAAGCGGTGCGCGATGCCGGCCTGATCAAGCCATTTCCGCGCCTTGCGGCAGGTGTCGCAATTGGCGATGCCATATACGGTAATCATATCGGTGGGCTCTCTTGTGGTTATTGGTGCAGGCTCGCGGGTGTTTGATAAAACCCACCCGTCGTCCTGGCGAAAGGCAGGACCCACGCCTGAGCCCGTTCACTGTAACCGATGGACGAGGAATAGGCGCGATATGTCATCGTTTTTGCCATTTTCGCCATTCACACCGCCGCGCCGCCTCAGGCTTCGGCCCTGCCTTTCGCCAGGGCGACGGTTGGGGCTTGCCAGGGCAACGGATGGGCGGAGAATTTCTCGCCCCATTACGCCGCCCCATTACGCTCGCCCCATTACGTCAGCGGTAAATCCCAGGCCGCCGCCAGCATGGGTTCCACCGTCGAGCGGCCCAGCGCCATCGCCCGGCCCGGTGACCAGCCGACATCCGGGTTGGGCGCGTTGGCGGTGTCTTTGAACGGCATTTCCAGGGTCATCGAGACGGTACCGAGATAGCTGGCCAAATAACCGGTGCTGGTGGTTTTCATGCCCTTGCCCGGCGTCGCCTTCGGATAGCCATGCTCGGTTTGGAAATCCGGGTTGAGCTGGGCCAAGCCGTCGCGGAACCGGTTCATCACCCCAAGCTGCGCCTCGCTGGCCTCGGCGATACCCTCGAACGCCGCGATGAAGTTATAAGGCAGGCCCTCATCGCCATGCACATCGAGGCAGAGGTCGACGCCGCTGTCCCGCATCATCCGCCGGACGTGCCAGACCTCGGGGCTTTTCTCCAGGCTGGGACTTTCCCATTCCCGGTTCAGATTGGTGCCGACGGCATTGACCCGCAGGTTGCCGAGCGCACTACCGTCGGGGTTCATGTTCGGCACCGCATAAACCACCGCGCTGTCCAAAAGCGCCCGCACCGCGCCGTCCTCCCGGTCCAGCAGGCGGTGCATAAATCCCTGCATGAACCACTCGGCCATGGTCTCGCCGGGGTGCTGACGGGCGATCACCCAAAGCGCCGGCTTGGCTTTGGTTTGACTCACACCGGCGACCTTGCCGGGTTCGCCAAAGCGCAATACATCAATCGACCGCCCCTCGGCCGTAACGCCGGGCACCGTCAGGGTCACCCCCTCGGCGGCCTGGCAACGGGCCACCAGATCGGCGTGGCGTTCCATCGAATAGGGGGCGAAATAGGCGTAGTGAACGGCGTCGCTCTCAGGCCGGTGGCGGATGGTGAGAACGCCGTTTTCATAAGCCGTCGGCACCCGGCGCCAGTGCACGCGATCGCTTGAGGCAACCACCTGATACCCGTCCCAGCCCCGGGTGTAGCTGGCCTGGCCGGCATTGATGATCTTCAGCACGCAATCCTCGCCCCGGGCTCCATTGAGCCGGAACGAAAACCATTGAAAAAAGTCAGCCTCGGTATCCTTGCGGATGTTGAGCTGGATATCACCGGGGCTCTCGGCCCGCACCACCTCGATGTTGCCGCCATCGAAAGCCGCATTGATGGAAATCATCAAACTCACCTAATTTAGGGTTTAATCAATACCTTAACCGCCCTTCAACCGATCGAGAAGGGCGGATTTCGCCTCGCCATTCGGCGCTGGCTTATCCTCAGGCTCTGGTTCTTTTTCAGCTGCTTTCGCGGCGGCCTGTTGCTTCCTCTGTTCTTCTTCTTCGGCTTCTCCGTCGACCGTGCTGTGGCGACGCAGATCGACCTCCTGCTCCTTCAACCGTTTTTTGGCGTCCTCATGCAGCTCGTGCTCGATCTCGGTTCCGCCGGCATCGCAGAAGATCAGGTCAAGCTCGAAGACATGAATGGCGTTGACCGTGGTGTAGACCATGCCGCCGCCCGAGCCTTTGTATTCGTAGGGAACCGCGCGCCACTGATACAGCATGTAGAAGACGTCGACGGTGATCATCAGGGTGTTGAACCCGGCATCCTTGCCGAACGACGTATAGCCCTGATAGACGCCGGCCTGCAGCCATTCCACGATGCCGATCAGGATCTGCTGCTGCATCGAGGGGGAAATGAACTCGCCGGCCCGCGCCAAGGTGGCGGCCTCGATGAACATCTTTACCCGGTCATCAAGCGCGCGATAGGCCTCCGCTTCCGGCGCCATCTCCCAATCCTCGGCCAATTGGCCGACTTCCGTCCAAGCGCCGCCGCTCAGCTTGTTCTCGACATGCTGCATGACCCGTTTTTGCACGTTCTCCGTGCGGTCGCGAATTTTCCGCAAGGTGCCGTCGGTCAGCACCACGACCTCGGCCTCGGTTTCAAGCATGGAATCGACGACAAACATGTCCAGCGAGCGGCGGAACGAATGCCAATCCGTGCGGGTGATGTTGACGATCTTATCCGGCTCGGCCTCAACCGCGGCGCGGACCATATCGCGGATTTCCTCGGTCGGGCCGTTTTCCGCTAGATTTTTCAGGGTCTCCTCGTCGAAGACATCCCATTTCTCGAAACAGTCCTCGAACAGACCCAGGAACCGATCATTCACCACGCGCGCCTTGTCGAGTTCCCCCTTCACCCTGGCGTGTTTTTCCTGGAACTCGCGCAGCAACCGCCGCTTGGTGATCAGCTCCTCGCGGTTCTCCGCCAGTTCGCGCGCCTGAATGGTGCGGCGCGGGCGCATCGGGCTTTCGGCCTTCGCGTCGCCCTCCTCGTCGCGGGCGATCATCGTCTCGAGCCCGCGCAGCTTCTTGCCACCGGAATCGATCTCACTGTCCAGGGTGGCGCAAGATTTCTCAAAAATCTTGATCTGCTCAAGCAGTTGGCCGTTCGCGCTCTCGGCCAGCTCCATCTGAGTGGTGAGGTTGTGGCGCAGGAAGCGCGCATTCGCATAGGTCGACAGCCCGACCTTAAGGGCCACCGGGTCTTCCCAAAACCGTTCCTGGCCGGAAATGCTGGAGAGCACCGCCATCCGCGAGGCAAAGGAAGATAGCAGCGAGAACAAGTCGACCGGCGCCTCGGTCGCCGGCGGCTTCGCTCCAGTATTTTCCTCGGTCGCCGACATCGTCTGGCCCTCCGGGCCGGTGCGTCCCTGAAGAGGGACAGCCCCTTTAAAAGGGACCACTCATACTTTGGTTAAATCATCCCGCCGTCAAACTATCCCGCAATAATTCATTCCTCGCCAAACTGTCACCCCCCGGGCTTGCCAGATGGCGGCACAGCGCTTAATGCGCGTAGTCCGGCTCCTTCTCCTCAACCAACCGCTTCATCCCTTCAAAATGCTCGATATTACGCCCGGCGCGGGCCAGCCTGCCCATCTCGGCGGCGATATCGTCAGGGATCAGCGCCATCTCACCGCCGCCGGCCACCGCCAACAGCTGATACATGCAGGCGCGCTCCAACTGATAGGTATCCAGATAAGCCCGCGCGACGGTCGAGCCGACGATCAGCGCGCCATGATTGCGCAGCATCAAAATCCGCTTGTCACCGAGAACCTGCGCCATGTGCTCGCCCTCGGACTCATCGGCCAGCACCCCGTCATAGACTTCGTAATATTCGACATCCCCATGAAACCCGGCGGCCTGCTGCGAGCTGCGGGTTTCCAGAACCATGTCCTTGCGGATCGACATCGCCGTCGTATAGGGCGCATGGACATGGATCACGCATTTGGCGTCCGGGCGCGCCTTGTGCACGGGGTGATGAATGATCCAGCCGGCCAGGATTGGCGGTCGCAGACCGGAAATCATCTCGCCATCCGGCGCCATCAACGCCAGATCACTGGCCGAAACCTGTCCCCAATGGGTGTGACCGGGGCTGATCAGAATGTTGTCCGGCTCATCCGGCGAGACCAGGCTGATATGGTTCCACACCCCCTCGTTCAGGCCATGCATAACCGCCAGACGATGCGCCGCCGCCACATCCAGCCGCGCCTGCCATTCCGCCGTGTTCTTCATTTTGGTTCAGGTCCATCACATTTGATTGGATTTAGCTTGAGTTTAACGACTATGGACGGTGGCGTCACGCTTAACCACCACCGTATATGATCGCCCCAAAACCTCCCCGTCGTCCTGCGTCCGTCTCATCCTTTTCCGTCATCCCGCCGCCCGTTTTCCGTCATCCCGCCCCCGTTTTC
>JAQBUJ010000357.1 GCA_027623845.1 Pseudomonadota bacterium | reverse complement strand
GATTACACCGACGGCCATCGCCAGCAACAGGAGAATGAACGCCGCCGACAGAGCGCCGGTCCGTCCTAGTTCAAGCGTCCCCGCCAGAGCCGTCGGCAGATTGGCCACGATGCCCGAGAAGATAATGAGCGAGATACCGTTGCCAACACCGCGCGCGGTGATCTGCTCGCCCAACCACATCAGGAACACGGTGCCACCGACCAGGGTAATGACCGTCGTCGCCCGGAAAAACATACCCGGATCAACCACGGCCGAACCGCCGCCGCTGGCCATGTTCTCCAGGCCGACGGAAATACCATAGGCCTGCACCGCCGCCAAAAGGACTGTCAGATAGCGGGTATACTGATTGAGCTTCTTCCGTCCCGCCTCGCCTTCTTTCTTGAGAGCCTCAAGATTGGGCGAAACCGCCGTCATCAACTGCATGATGATGGCGGCAGAAATATACGGCATGATATTCAGGGCAAAAATCGTCATCCGTCCGAGAGCACCGCCCGCGAACATGTCGAACATGCCAAGAATGCCGCCGGCATTCTGTTGGAAGATTTCTTGCAAAACCCGGGGATCAATCCCCGGAATCGGGATGTACGTCCCAAGCCGGTAAACAACCAGCGCCGCAAGCGTGAACCAAATACGCTTCTTCAGCTCCGTCGCCTTAGAAAGCGCGCCGAAGTTGAAGGAAGAGGCGAATTGTTCGGCGCTCGACGCCATGCGGGTGTCCTAGCTTCTCTTTTTGGCGCGAGCGGCGGAAGCCGCTGCGGCAGCAATAGCGGCGTTGGATATTTCCGGTACCACCACAGTTCCACCCACTTTTTCGATTGCCTCAGCCGCAGCCTTGGACGCGCCGCCACTGACCCTTAACGTTATTTTGGTATTGATGTCGCCATTAGCAAGCACCCGAATACCAAGTTTCGGCTGTCCACCCAATCCGGCGCCGCGAATCGCCGCTTCATCAATATCACCCGCCGCATCCAAGCGACCATTCGCAATGGCTTTTTCTAAATCGCCGATGTTAACGGCGGCAAACGCTGTGCGGAAAGGGTTCTTAAAGCCGCGTTTGGGAAGCCGCCGATAAATCGGCATTTGGCCACCCTCGAACCCGTTGATGGTCGCACCAGCGCGCGATTTTTGACCCTTGTGGCCACGTCCACTGGTCTTACCGGTGCCGGAACCGGCGCCGCGACCGACGCGCTTGCGGGCCTTGCGGGCGCCTTCGTTATCTCTGAGTTCGTTCAGTCTCATCGTCTCTCATCCCCTGAAGTCCGGCGCGGGCAGGCCCGCATTCAGACTAGGCGTTATCCCTCGACCCGAATCAGATGCTTGACCTTGTCGATCATGCCGCGCACCGCCGGCGTATCTTCAAGGGTCCGGGTCTTGTGCATCTTGTTCAATCCCAGACCGACCAACGTCTCACGCTGGCCAGGCTTGCGCCCAATCGGGCTTTTCATCTGGGTGACGGTCACGGTTGCCGTCTGTTCATTACTCTTGGCCATGGTTTCCTCCGCCGCCTCAACCCTGCGCCGCCGCCGGCGCCTCGGCGTCACCGCCGGTGCGACCGAAGACCTCGGAGACCTTCTTACCGCGCTTCGCGGCGATCGAACGGGGCGAGCGAACTTGCTGCAACGCGTCGAAGGTGGCTTTGATCATATTGTGAGGATTCGAGGACCCCGTCGATTTCGCGACGACATCCTGAACACCCAGCGATTCGAAAATGGCCCGCATCGGACCACCGGCAATGATACCGGTACCCGCCGGCGCTGCCCGCATCACCACATGGCCAGCGCCATAGTCGCCTTTGGTGTCGTGATGCAAGGTACGACCTTCGCGCAACGGCACTCGGATCATGCTGCGTTTAGCCTGCTCCGTGGCCTTGCGGATCGCCTCGGGAACTTCCCGTGCCTTACCGGCGCCGTGTCCGACGCGCCCGCGACCGTCACCAACGATAACCAGGGCCGCGAAACCAAAGCGCCGACCGCCCTTGACCACCTTGGCCACGCGGTTGATGCCAACCAGTTTCTCGATCAGTTCTGCCTCTTCGCGATTGTCTCTGCCACCGCGATTGTCTCTGTCACCCCGTGCCATGACGGCCCCTTCCTAGAACTTTAAACCCGCTTCGCGAGCGCTGTCGGCCAAAGCCTTGACGCGCCCGTGAAAGCGATACCCACCGCGGTCGAACACCACTTTGTTCAACCCTTTTTCAAGCGCTCTCTCGGCGACCAGCTTGCCAACCGCCTCGGCCGCTGCCTTGTCGGCACCGGTCTTTAGCGCGTCACGCAACTCTTTTTCCAACGATGACGCGGCCACCAAGGTCACGCCATTGTCGTCGTCGATCAGCTGGGCATAGATATTTTTCGAAGACCGAAAGACCGAAAGTCGGACCATCCCCGTTGATTTCCGGCGTAGAGCAGAACGCGTTCTCTGCGCACGCCGGGCGAAAAGTTCTTTGGAGTTCAGCATCTACGTCGCCCTTACTTCTTCTTGCCTTCCTTACGCCGAACCGTCTCAGTGGCATATTTGATACCCTTGCCCTTGAACGGTTCCGGCGGACGGAAAGCGCGAATTTCTGCGGCCAGCTGACCGACCTGCTGTTTATTGTTGCCTTCAATCGAAATAGCGGTTGGCCGCTCGCATTTCATGACGATACCGTCAGGAATCGCATAGCGGACCGGATGGCTATACCCCAACTGCAGGACAAGCTCTTTGCCCTCGACAGCGGCGCGATAACCAACGCCGTTAATCTCCATATTGACGGTGAAGCCCTCGCTGACGCCCTTGACCATATTGTTGATCTGGGCCCGTGTGGTTCCCCACATCGAACGCGACCGCTTGCTTTGCGATTTCGGCGCGATCGAAACCACATTATCGGCATAGGTCACGTTGACCTCATTCGACAATGTGTACGAAAGCTCGCCTCGCTTGCCCTTGGCCTTGATCACGTCATTGGCGATCTCGACCGTAACGCCGCCTGGTACCTCGACCGGGTTCTTTCCGACACGTGACATGATGTCAGTCCCCCACCCTAGAATACATGGCAAAGCACTTCGCCGCCAACATTGGCAACCCGTGCTTCGTTGTCTGACATCACACCCTGCGGTGTCGACAGGATCGCAATACCCAAACCATTAAAGACACGCGGCAAGTCAGCAATCTTCGCATAAACCCGCCGTCCTGGCTTGGACACTCGTTTGATCTGACGGATCACCGGTTCGCCTTCATAGTATTTCAGCTCAATCGCCAATTCATGGGCGTTGAGCGTCTTCACCGAAGGCGCCGTCGTGAACCCGCGAATGTAACCCTCGCGCTTCAGAACCTCGAGCACATTACTGCGCAATTTGGAGGACGGGCTGGACACCACATTCTTCCTGGCGCTCTGCCCGTTTCTGATTCGGGTCAGCATATCCCCGAGAGGATCGCTCATCGTCATTTCGGAACTCCCCTCACCAGCTCGATTTCACGAGGCCAGGCACTTGACCGGCCGAACCAAGCTCGCGCAGCGCGATGCGTGACATCTTAAATTTCCTGTAATAACCCCGCGGCCGCCCTGTGACTTCACAACGGTTGCGCACGCGGATTTTTGCTCCATTACGGGGCATTTCACTGAGCTTCAAACCTGCCTGGAAACGGTCTTCGATCGGCAGATCCTTGTCATTCGCAATCTCTTTTAAGCGGGCACGCTTGCCTGCATAGCGCGCGACCAACTTGATGCGGTTGCGGTTTTTCTCAATGGAACTCTTCTTGGCCATGTCTGTCCTCCTCGCCCGCTTAGGTCGTAAACGGGAAATTGAAGCGGCGCAGCAATTCTCGCCCCTCGTCATCGGTTTTCGCGGTGGTAACAACAATTATGTCCATGCCGCGGATGGAGTCGACTTGATCATAGTCAATCTCGGGAAATACGATTTGCTCCTTAAGCCCCAACGCGTAGTTACCACGTCCGTCGAAGCTTTTGGGGCTTACCCCCCGGAAATCCCGAACCCGCGGCAGCGCGATCGTTACCAGCCGGTCAAGGAATTCGTACATCCTTTCCCGACGCAGCGTGACCTTACAACCGATCGGCATCCCCTCGCGCAACTTAAACCCCGCGACCGAAACCTTGGCCTTGTTGATTAGGGGTTTTTGTCCAGCAATGAGAGCCATCTCGGCAGCTGCCGCAGTGACTTTCTTGGAATCCTGGACCGCCTCGCCGACACCCATGTTAATGACAATCTTTTCCAGGCGTGGAACCTGAAGTGGATTGCCATATCCCAGGGCCTCGATCAATTCGGGCCGGATCGATTCTTTGTAGTAGTCGTGCAAACGCGCCATTGTTCAACTTGCTCCGTCGCGCTCAGGCGTCGATGACCTCGCCGGACCGTTTGGCGAAACGGACCTTGCGGCCGTCCTCCAGAAAACGGTAACCGACGCGGGTCGCCTCGTTCGACTTCGGGTCGACATGCG
>JAQBUJ010000356.1 GCA_027623845.1 Pseudomonadota bacterium | reverse complement strand
AGATGGCAAGCCAAGGCGTGGCGCTGATCGGGCTTGAACATGCCGAGGCCGAGGCGGTCATCGGTGAACTACGCCAGCTATTCGGCGACGACGCCAAAGGGCCGCTTGGCGGCTTGGTTCGCTTCGTCCCGGTCAAGCGGATGAACGCGATCCTGGCGATTGCCCGCCAGCCGGATTATCTGGACCGGGCTCGCGAATGGATTCGCCGCCTCGATCGTACCCGCGATGCCGATCAACGCCGGCTATTCGTCTATTTCGTGAAGAACGGCGCGGCGGTGCAATTGGTCAAGACCCTGCGCGGAGCCTTCGGGATCGGCAGCAGCGATCCCGGCGACGGCGCGGGAATTTCAAGCAGTATCAACGCAGGGACCGAGACCAAGGCGGGGGAAACCAACCCGGCGAAAGACAACCCGCGCGCGCCGCGTTTCATGGCTGACGTGCCGAGCAACGCCTTGCTGGTCTGGGCGACAAAACGGGAATACGACGTCATCTCCGAGGTATTGGCGAAACTCGACATCACGCCGCTGCAAGTGCTGATCGAGGGCACGGTTATCGAAATCACCCTGCGTGATCGGCTGCGCTACGGATTGCAATACTTTCTTGAATTCGGCGACGTGACGGCGATTTTTAGCCGTGACAGCAGCCAAACCACGGTGAACCCGACCGTCCCCGGCTTTGGCGTCACGATCTCCGGTTCCAACAATTCGAAACTGGTCATCGACGCCTTGTCTGATTTGACCGATGTGCGCGTCGTCTCCTCACCTCAGCTTCTGGTGGTCGATGGCGAGACCGCGCGCCTGCATGTGGGTGATCAGGTGCCGATCGTCACCCGGTCCTCCTCGACCTCGGTCACCGACGACGCCCGCATCGTCAATGAGATCGAGTACCGCGATACCGGCGTGACCCTGCACGTGACCCCGAAGATCAAGGCCAGCGGCATGGTCTCGCTTGAGATCATCCAGGAAGTGTCCAGCGTGGTTCGCACCGACAGCTCGAACATCGATTCGCCGACCATACAGCAACGGCGCATCAACAGTACCGCAGCGGTCAAAAACGGCGCGACGGTGATGCTGGCCGGGCTGATTCGTGAACGCGAGGACGATCTGGAATCCGGCATCCCCGGCCTGCACCAACTGCCGGTGATCGGCAGCCTGTTCGGCAATACCAATTCCGACCGCCAACGCACCGAGTTGATCGTGTTGATCACACCAAGGGTGATCCGTGATCAGGTCGACGCCCAGAACATCACCCGCGATCTTTTGCGCCGCTACGAAGGGGTGTTGGACTCGCTCGGGCCGCGCCCGAACTCACCAAGCTCCGGCGCGACGAAAACCGAGGGTCCTGCTGAAAGACCAACGGTTCCGGCCAGCGGCGGCTGACCGCGCTTCCTCGTAGACCACACCCCCGATTCCCCCGCTCGCCAACCGCCCGCGCCGGGGCGTCGAACAGGGTCTGCTGGACCGGGGACTTGCCATTATCCGCGTGCATGGCCAGACTTCCGCTGCGCATGCGGTGATCTCTTCAGCCCATAGGGATAATCGCGCGAACCTCGGAGGAAGACATGCCCGGCGCCTTGACCCAAGACCAGATCGACCACTATCGCCAGGACGGCTATGTCACGCCGCTTCCAGCGATCAGCGCCGAGCGGGCCGGCGCGCTCAAATCGCGCTATGACGCCTTGCGGGCACAGAGCGAAACCGAGGTCACCGCCACCTTGCGCAGTAAACCGCATCTGGTTCTTCCTTGGCTGTATGACCTGGTGCTCGACCCCGCCGTAACCGAGCCGGTCAGCGCGATTCTCGGGCCGAATCTGCTGGCCTGGGGCAGTAGTTTCTTTGCCAAACCGGCCGGCGATCCCGGCTATGTCTCCTGGCATCAGGACGCCAATTATTGGGGACTTGAACCCCATGAGGTGCTCACCGCCTGGATCGCGTTCAGCCCCAGCCGGCGCGAGAATGGCTGCATGCGGATGATCCCGGGGAGCCATGACACCGGCGCGCTCGACCACCGGGACACTTTCGCCAAGGACAACCTGCTGACCCGAGGCCAGGAAATCGCGGTCGAAGTGGACGAGGCCCGCGCCGTCGATATCATCCTGGAGCCGGGCGAGATGTCCTTGCACCATGTCGGTATCGTGCATGGCTCCGAGGCGAACGCCAGCGCGATTCCCCGGATCGGTTTCGCCATCCGTTATATCGCCTCGCATGTGCGCCAGATCGGCGGTCGAACCACCGCGACCCTGGCGCGAGGCGTCGATGAACACGGCCATTTCGACCTGGAGCCGAGACCGGACGCCGACTATGACGCCGCCGGGCTGGCGTTTCGCGCCGACGCTCTGGCACGCCAGCACGCGGTGCTTTACGCCGGCGCAGAAAAAGGCCCGGTCACCTGAGATTCGGGTGACCCCGACCTTCGCTGAATCCGGCTAAATTTTCCTGCGAAATGAGCCACCAACGGCGGCGCGATGATCACATAACGCCGCACGCCGCCGCCGGCGCCAGTTTTACTGCATCGTCGACATAGCGGTGGCGACGACCCGTTGCACGACAATGGCCTCGCGGTCGAGCAGCTCGGGAACCTTGGGCGAAACCTCGTTCTTCCAGAAGTCGCTTTGGTAAACCGCCTCATACAGACGCTCACGATCGGCCTCGCTCTCAAAGCGGCGGAGCCAGAAATACACCGATTTGTCTTCCTCGCCCTGAAAGCTGCCGGTGATGACCATGCCCTTGGAAACCTGGAACGGGATGATCACCCCCTCCATGAATTCCAGCCAGGCGTCCATCTTTCCCGGGCGGACCTTGTATTGACGAATTTCAAAGAATGCCATGGTTCGTGCTCCTGCTAATGAGTGACACTGACTTTCGACCGGGATCTTTCTAGCGCTTGGCGATCGCCCCGGCCATCGCAATGGAGATATCGGATTACCCGGAAAGATTTCAGCAACCGCCGGCCTCCCGATCCAGCATCCCTATTCCGCCGCCGCCACCTGTGCGCTGGCCAGTTGCCGCGACACCAGCGTCGCATAGAGGCCCCCCGCCGCCAACAAATCCTCGTGGCTGCCGGTTTCGATCAACTGGCCTTCCTCCAGAACCATGATCTTGTCGGCATCGCGGATGGTCGAGAGCCGGTGGGCGATGACCACCGTGGTCCGGTCGGCCTTCAGCACGTCGAGGGCGCGGCGGACCGCCGCCTCGTTGACCGCGTCGAGATGGCTGGTCGCCTCGTCGAGGATCAGGATGGGCGCGTCCTTCAGGAAGGCCCGAGCGATGGCGACGCGTTGGCGCTGGCCGCCCGACAGGCTGGTGCCGCGCTCGCCGACCATGGTCTCCAACCCGTCCGGAAGGGTGGCGATCAACGATCCCAGGGCGGCATTGTCCAGGGCGGCGGTCAGTTCGCTCTCGCTTGCCTCCGGCTTGGCGATCATCACATTGGCCTTGAGGGTATCGTTGAACAGGTAGGTGTCCTGGGCCACCAACGCGATCCGACCGCGCAGATCGTCAAGGGTGTAATCCCGAAGATCGGTGCCATTCAAGGTGATCCGCCCCTGGTCCGGGTCCCAAAACCGCATCAGCAACTGGGCGGTGGTGGTCTTGCCGGCGCCGGATGTCCCCACCAGGGCCACGGTCTGGCCGGCCGCGATCTCGACGCTGATATCGCTTAGCGCCCGCCGCCCCTGACCCGGATAGGTGAAGCTCAGGTTTTCCAGCGCCAAGCCGGCGGCGCCGGGATGGCGTTCCGGTGCGCCGGGGCCGTCCTCAACCGGGATCGGCTCATTCTCCAGCGCGTAATAGCGGCGGGTGGAGCCCAGAGTATCGGCAAGCTGGCGGCCGACCTGGGCAATTTCGGAGACCGGCAGGAAGGCCGACATGGCGAGCAGGGTCAGCAGCGGCAGGATACCCGAATCAATGACGCCAGACTGAGCCAGCGCGGCCCCGGTCACCACCACGGCGAGGCCGCCAAGGCCAGTGAAAACCTCCAGCAGGCTCTGCTGCAGGGTCAGCTCGCCAAAGAATGGCAGGCGCAGCGAGATGTGATGATCGGCGAGCCGGTCAAAGCCATCGCCCCGGCGATGCTCGTCCTGGAAGGTCACGATCTCGCCCAATCCCTGGATCGAATCAACGGCGTAGGCCCCTAATTCCCCCGCCGCCTCGCGCGCCTTGGAGCCGAGACGGTCGACTTTGCCGCGCATCAGAAACGGGCTGAGACCAACCGCGACAAGGAACGGCGCCAGAGCCAGCGCGATCCAAGGGCTTTGGAGCCCCAAAACCCCGATCACCAGGGCCGGCACCAGGACCGCAACAAAGGCCGGCGCCACGGTATGGGCGAAGAAATACTCGATCAGCTCGATATCGTTGGTCGCCAGACTCATCAAGTCGCCGGTGCGCCGGCGCACCAGATAGGCCGGCGCCAGGGCATCGAGCTTGCGAAACGCGTCAACCCGCATCTCGGCAAGC
>JAQBUJ010000355.1 GCA_027623845.1 Pseudomonadota bacterium | reverse complement strand
GCGGCAATCGAGATCAATTCTGATGCGGCGGCGGAACTGGCGAAGATCGACAGGCTGACCCTGCATCTGGGCTCTATTCTGGAGCCTCGGGTTGACCGTCTCTATGACCTTGCTTTGATCGTCGGGGTGCTGATTCACATTAACCCCGATGCGTTGCCGGCGGTTTATGACAACCTTCACGCCGCCAGCGGTCGCTATATTCTCATCGTTGAATATTACAGTCCGAATCCAGTGTCGGTGCCCTATCGGGGGCATGCCGATCGTCTGTTCAAGAGGGATTTTGCTGGCGAGATGCTGGATCGTTTCAGCGATTTGAAATTGGTCGACTATGGGTTTTGTTATCGCCGCGATCCGAATTTTCCGCTCGACGACCTCACGTGGTTTTTGCTGGAAAAAAGCTGAAAAAGAAGGGGGCTGGTGCGCGTCCGCCATAAAGAGCGTCCACGCACCAGCCTGACTGAGCCGTCTGTTTTGGGGGGCAGATGTCGGCCCAGCCATTCCTCTGACGCGCTAACTAAGAGTTGGGAGAGGTGGTCGCGGATTTCAAGGGCAGAGGTGCCGTGGCGATTCTTTACGCGGTCGCCGAAAGTGTGAAAAATTCAATGAACACACTAAAATAGACGCTAAAACGCGACTAAAATCAGGGCTAAATCTCCCGACTTAATAAACGTTCATCGGACGGAAACATCGAGAGGCGGGCGACGCGGGGCAGGCGGGGGCGACGCGAGCCAGAATTGGGGCCAGCGCCAAGGGGCGATCAGCCAGCTGGGATTTTTCGCCGGGGGATTGGGTCATCAACTGATTTGCGTCTAAACTGCCGGCGATCGAGATATTTCGCAGGAGCCCCGCCATGCTGACCGAAGCGCAAATCGCCAAATATCATGAGGACGGCTATGTCGTCCCTGATTTCATCATGCCCGACGAGGTGATCGAGGCGATTCAGGAGCGGCATGCCGCTTTGCTGAAAAAACACCCGGAGTTTCGCGACTATTGTGCGGCGATCCTGCAATATGATGAGGGGTTTGCGGATTACTGCCGCAATGACGAGATCCTCGACATGGTCGAACAGGTGATCGGCCAGGATATCGCGCTGTGGAATTCGAGCTTCTTCGCCAAGCCCGCCGGCAACGGCAAGGCGACGCCTTGGCATCAGGACGGCGAGTATTGGCCGATCCGCCCGCTGGCTACCTGCACGGTCTGGCTGGCGGTGGATGACGCAACGCCCGAGAACGGGTGCCTCAGGATCATCCGGGGTTCGCACAAGAACAAAGACCTGCTGCAGCACGAGACAAACCCCAGCACCGAACTGACCTTGAACCAGGAATTGCTGAAGACGGAATATGACGAGTCAAAGGCGGTGGATCTGGTGCTGAAGCGGGGCCAGATCTCGCTGCATGACGTCTTCCTGGTGCATGGCTCCGAGCCCAATACCTCACCGAACCCGCGGCGCGGCATGACCATGCGCTTCATGCCGACCACCAGCGTGTTCGATCACCAACTGGCGCGTGAGCAATACAATAATATGAAGGTTCCCGACCACTCCGAGCGTCGCATCTACCACATGCGCGGCGTCGATCGTTCCGGTCGAAATAAGCTGATTTACGCTTGAGCGGCAGCGGACCCACCTGAAAAATTGCCCTCCCGGCCTTCGCCGACTGGTGCGCAGCTTCACTGTGACCGGTGGGGGAGGAATAGGAGCAATTTGTTGTCATTTTCGGCCATTTTCGACCATTGTCGCCGTCGAACGGCCTCAGGCTTCGGCCCTACCGTTCGCCAGGGCGACGGACGTAATTCGTTGAAAAGCAGGTGAGGCCCGGCGCACCTAAATCAACGCTCGCCAGCGTCGCTCCGCTACCGCATCGTCGGCATTATGAAATCCGCGCCGGAGCGGATTCCCGTGGGCCAGCGGGCGGTGACCACCTTGTAGCGGGTGTAGAACCGTACGCCTTCCTGACCGTGCATGTGGTGATCGCCGAACATTGAGCGCTTCCACCCGCCGAAGCTATGGAAGGCCATCGGGACCGGGATCGGCACATTGACCCCGACCATGCCGATCTTCACCTGGTTGGCAAAGTCGCGAGCGGCGTCGCCGTCGCGGGTGAAGATGGCGGCGCCGTTGCCGAACTCATGGGCGTTGACCATCTCGGCGGCCTCGCTATAGGTCTTGGCCCGCACCACCGAGAGCACCGGGCCGAATATCTCGTCCTTATAAATCGACATGTCCGTGGTCACATTGTCGAACAACGTGCCGCCGGTATAAAAACCGTTCTCGTATCCCTGCAGAGTGAGGCCACGCCCGTCGACCACCAGGGTGGCGCCCTCGGCGACTCCTTGGTCGATATAGCCCTCGACCTTGGCCTTGTGGACGGCGGTGACCAACGGACCCATCTCGCTATCGGGATCGGTGCCGGGGCCGACCTTCAGGGCCCGCACCCGGGGGGTGAGCTGCTGCATCAACGCATCGCCGGCGTCGCCGACCGCGACGGCGACCGAAACCGCCATGCAGCGTTCTCCGGCTGAGCCATAGGCGGCGCCCATCAACGCGTCGGTCGCCTGCTCGATATCGGCATCCGGCATCACCACCATGTGGTTCTTGGCGCCGCCCAGGGCTTGCATCCGCTTATTCTGCGCCGTCCCGGTCTGATAGACGTATTCGGCGATCGGGGTGGAACCAACGAAACTGATGGCGGCGACGTCCGGATGGGCCAGCAGACCGTCGACCGCCTCCTTGTCGCCATGCAGCACGTTGAACACACCGTCCGGAAGGCCGGCTTGCTTCAGCAATTCGCCCAGCATCACGCCACAGCTTGGATCGCGCTCGGACGGCTTCAGAATAAAGCTGTTACCGCAGGCCAGGGCCACCGGGAACATCCACATCGGCACCATGGCCGGGAAGTTGAACGGGGTTATGCCGGCGCAAACGCCCAGCGCTTGACGGGTCGACCAACTGTCGATGCCGCCGCCGACCTGCTCGGTATAGTCGCCCTTTAGCAGATGCGGGATGCCGGCGGCGAACTCTACCACCTCCATGCCGCGGATAATTGAGCCCTCGGCGTCGGACAGGACCTTGCCATGCTCGGAAGTGACGACCGCCGCCAGGTCCTTCAGGTTGGCCTCGATCAACTCGCGAAATTTGAACATGACCCGAGCCCGGCGTAGCGGCGGTGTCGCCGACCAGGCCTTGAACGCCTCGGCCGCGCTGGCGACCGCGGCATCGACATCGGCCTTATTGGCCAGCGGTACCGTCGCCTGCACCTCGCCGAGGGCTGGGTTGAAAACCTCGGCGGTTCGACCGCTGACGCCGGCGACCAGCTTTCCGTCAATCCAGTGTTTGATGCTCCTGGTCATCGCGTTCTCCCCTGAATAGCGGTTTCGTGCTGGCCCGGCGGTAAGGCGTAATTCTATTCAAGGCGTTATAGGCGAAATTCCATGGCGATGAAATCATCCGGCGTCATCCCTGTAGCCGGGCGACGGTCCATGTCGATCCTGGTAGGTGAAATCACCGTGCCAGCCGGGGGGCTGGCCGGTCAAACCGTCTGGCGCGGTGGCGGGCCAGCGAGCGTTGCGGGCGTTTCGCCTTCCGCCGGATGTTGTTCGTCTTTTTCGAACAGGCTTTCCAGTTCCTTGGCGGCTTCCTTGGTGGATTCGAGCAATTGCTCCGGGTCGTGCCGCAAAGCCGTCTGGTGGTGCAACAGGGCCTCGTCGTGTTCCTCGAAGCGTTCGACCACATCGTGGCTTTCCGTGACGTTGATCCCGAGGCCCTGCATGGCATGGGTCGCGATCTCGAGGCTGCCGGCAAAAGTTTCCCGGACCACCCGATCAACGCCAAGCTCGATCAAGCGATAGGCGTGCTCCCGGTCTCTGGCCCGGGCATAGATCTTGATATTGGGGAAATGCTTCTGCACCAGTTCGACCACCGCGATCGAGGCGTCGGTGTCGTCCATGGCCAATATCAAGACTTCCGCCTGTTCGGCCCCGGCGGCGCGTAAAATCCATAGCCGGGTCAGATCGCCATAATAGATCTTGTTGCCAAAGCGCCGGACCACCCGAATGCGCTGAAAGTCATAATCCACCGCGGTGAAAGGGATGCCCTTGGTGTGCAGGATCCGACCGACGATTTGCCCGACACGGCCGAAACCAGCGATGATCACCCGGTTGTTGTCGCTTTCGATCTTGTCGTATTCCGGCACCGTTCCGGCCGCGCCGGCTCCGGCAGACGACGCCGGCGTGCCCCACCGACTGGAGAGATGTTCGCCAAGAAGATGCAGCAACGGCGTCGCAATCATCGTTAGGGTAACCACTAGGATCATCAAGTCGGCGAACCCACGCTCGACGACATTGTTGGCGACGGCGGCCGAGAAAAGCACAAAGGCGAACTCGCCGCCCTGCGGCAATGCCAGGGCTAGGCGCCAAGAGATCGCCTGCGGCAATCGCGCCACGCGGCCGATCAAATAAAGGGCACCTCTAAAAATCCCGAC